>CAYTSL010000021.1:1530-14855 GCA_964440415.1 uncultured Flavobacteriaceae bacterium | reverse complement strand
TAGAGCGTTTCCTTGGTAAGGAAGAGGTCACGGGTTCAAATCCCGTCATTGGCTCTTTTAAGAATAAAAAAATTGAACACTAATATTATATAACTAAGAATAAATTTTAAATCATGGCAAAAGAACATTTTGATCGCTCCAAACCACATTTAAACATCGGTACTATTGGGCACGTTGATCACGGTAAAACTACTTTGACAGCAGCTATTACTGTAGTTTTAGCGGAAAAAGGACTTTCTGAGATCAAGGATTTTGATCAAATCGATAACGCTCCGGAAGAAAAAGAAAGAGGTATTACAATTAATACTGCACACGTAGAATATCAAACAGCTATTCGTCACTATGCTCATGTTGACTGTCCTGGTCACGCGGATTATGTTAAGAACATGGTAACTGGTGCTGCACAAATGGATGGTGCTATTATTGTTGTTGCTGCTACAGACGGACCAATGCCACAAACTCGTGAGCACATATTATTGGGTCGTCAAGTTGGTATACCAAGATTAGTTGTATTCATGAATAAAGTGGATATGGTTGATGATGATGAACTATTAGAATTAGTAGAAATGGAAATTAGAGATCTACTTTCTTTCTATGATTATGATGGTGATAATACTCCTGTTATTGCTGGTTCGGCTTTAGGTGCTTTAAACAAGGAACCTAAATGGATGGAAAAAATAATGGAATTAATGGATGCTGTTGATACTTGGATAGAATTACCTAAAAGAGATATTGATAAAGATTTCTTAATGCCAATAGAAGATGTATTCTCTATTACTGGTCGTGGTACTGTTGCAACTGGTCGTATTGAAACTGGTGTTGCAAATACTGGAGACGCAGTTGATATCATTGGTATGGGAGCTGAAAAATTGGCTTCTACTGTTACTGGAGTTGAAATGTTCCGTAAAATATTAGATAGAGGTGAAGCGGGAGATAACGTTGGTATTTTGTTAAGAGGTATTGAGAAGACAGATATAAGTAGAGGAATGGTAATCTGTAAAAAAGGTTCTGTTACTCCTCATGCTAAATTTAAAGCAGAGGTTTATATCCTTAAGAAAGAAGAAGGTGGTCGTCACACTCCTTTCCATAACAACTATCGTCCTCAGTTCTATGTTCGTACAACAGATGTAACTGGAAACATAGCATTACCATCTGGAGTAGAAATGGTTATGCCTGGAGATAACTTAACTATTACTGTTGAGTTAATCCAGCCAATAGCTATGAGTATTGGTCTTCGTTTCGCGATTCGTGAAGGAGGAAGAACAGTTGGAGCTGGTCAGGTAACTGAGATTTTAGACTAAATTAGTATATAAATAGTAAGTCAAAAAGGTGTTCCGTTTTTCGGAATGCCTTGACTTATATTTACGGGTTTAGCTCAGTTGGTAGAGCACTGGTCTCCAAAACCAGGTGTCGGGAGTTCGAGCCTCTCAACCCGTGCAAATAAAAAAGCGAGGCGAGAAGTTTATCCTGAACGTAGTCGAAGGTTGCCTCTTAACCCGTGCAAATTATTAATGTAATGATAGGAATCGTAAATTATATAAAAGAATCATTTGAAGAATTAAAAAACCATGTGACATGGACTTCATGGTCTGAAGCACAGAGTTTAACTATTCTTGTTGCAGTTTTCTCTATCATTTTTTCTCTAGCAATTTGGGGAGTTGATACTGTTTTTAGTAGAGTGATTAAAGAATATTTTAACTGGATTAGTTAAGAAAGATGACAGAAAGTAGTAGCGATAAAAAGTGGTATGTAGTAAGGGCTGTTAGCGGTCAAGAGAACAAGATCAAGGCTTATATTGAGAATGAAATTGCTCGATTAGGACTTCAGGATTTTGTTG
The DNA here is from genome assembly GCA_964440415.1 of uncultured Flavobacteriaceae bacterium. Taxonomy (GTDB): domain Bacteria; phylum Bacteroidota; class Bacteroidia; order Flavobacteriales; family Flavobacteriaceae; genus Site-B1. Next base: position 13,018 of record CAYTSL010000021.1, on the reverse strand, counting down.
ATCAAGTTTTAGTTCCTACTGAAAAAGTAGTTCAGATCCGTAACGGAAAGAAAATTAATAAAGAAAAAGTTTATTTTCCGGGTTATATCATGATTCAGGCTAATTTAAGTGGCGAAGTTCCACACATTATAAAGTCGATCACAAATGTTATAGGATTTCTTGGTGAAACAAAAGGAGGAGATCCAGTTCCATTAAGGCAGTCTGAAGTGAATAGAATGTTAGGTAAAGTAGATGAACTAAATGTTGATTCAGATTCTAATGTAGTTATTCCATTTACAATTGGTGAAACTGTAAAAGTAATTGATGGGCCATTTAATGGATTTGATGGAACTATAGAAAAAATAAATGAAGAAAAGCGTAAACTTGAAGTAATGGTAAAGATTTTTGGTAGAAAGACACCATTAGAATTAAGTTATATGCAGGTTGATAAAATATAATAATTGTTACAAGGAAATAGATGAGGTTTTTTGCTTCCAAATTAAAAATCACATCAAACTAAATTATTAAAAATGGCAAAAGAAATAGGTAAAGTAATTAAGTTACAAGTTCGGGGAGGTGCTGCGAATCCATCGCCACCGGTTGGACCCGCTTTAGGTGCTGCTGGAGTAAATATAATGGAGTTCTGTAAGCAATTTAATGCGAGAACTCAAGATAAACCTGGTAAAGTATTACCCGTGGTTATATCTGTTTATAAAGACAAGTCGTTTGACTTTATTATTAAAACTCCACCAGCTGCTGTACAATTATTGGAAGCGGCCAAAAAGAAAAAAGGTTCAGGTGAACCAAACCGAATAAAAGTAGCTAAAGTTTCTTGGGATCAGGTCAAAACTATTGCAGAAGATAAAATGGTAGATTTAAATGCATTTACTATTGAATCTGCAATGATGATGGTTGCTGGTACTGCAAGGTCTATGGGAATTACCGTAACCGGAAAAGCGCCAAAATAATCTTTATAAAGAATTTAAAAATGGCAAGATTAACAAAAAACCAAAAAGAAACTGTAGTTAAAATTGAAAAGGATAAATTATATTCAATTGAAGAGGCTTCAGCTTTAATTAAAGAGGTAACCAAAACTAAATTTGACGCATCAGTGGATTTAGCTGTTCGATTAGGAGTTGATCCAAGAAAAGCAAATCAAATGGTTAGAGGTGTTGTATCTCTTCCTCATGGTACTGGTAAAGACATGAAAGTTTTGGCCTTAGTTACTCCAGATAAAGAGGCAGAAGCAAAAGAAGCTGGAGCTGATTATGTAGGTCTGGATGAATACCTGGATAAAATTAAAGGTGGCTGGACAGACGTTGACGTCATCATTACTATGCCAAGTGTTATGGGTAAATTAGGTCCATTAGGACGTGTACTAGGTCCTCGTGGTCTAATGCCGAATCCAAAAACAGGTACAGTAACAATGGATGTTGCGAAAGCAGTAACTGAAGTAAAAGCTGGAAAAATTGACTTTAAAGTTGATAAAACAGGTATCGTTCATGCTCCTGTAGGTAAAGCATCTTTTAGTGCAGATAAAATTGCAGGTAATGCACATGAACTGCTTCATACATTGATGAAATTAAAACCAACAACGGCAAAAGGTACTTATATGAAAAGCATATTTATGTCAAGTACAATGAGTCCTAGTGTTGCAATAGATCCTAAAGACGTTGTACAGTAGTTAAAAACTTTTATTATGACAAGAGAAGAAAAATCACAAGTAATTGAAGAGTTAACGGTACAATTGGCAGATAATACAAATATCTATTTAACAGATATTTCTGGGTTAAATGCAGGTAGCACTTCAAACTTACGTCGTGCTTGTTTTAAAGCAGATGTGAGGTTAGCAGTAGTTAAAAATACCTTGCTTGAAAAAGCAATGGAAGCTTCAGAAAAGGATTTCGGAGATTTACCTTCAACGTTGAAAGGTAATACTTCGGTAATGTATTCTGAAACTGGAAATGCTCCAGCTAAAGTAATTAAAGCATTCCGTAAAAAATCGGATAAACCTTTGTTAAAAGGTGCATTCATTGAGGAATCAATTTACATTGGTGATGAGCAGTTAGACATGTTAGTTGACATCAAATCTAGAGAAGAGTTAATTGGAGAAATTATTGGATTATTACAATCTCCAGCTAAAAATGTTATTTCAGCTCTTCAATCAGGTGGTGGAAAATTATCAGGAATTTTAAAAACATTATCTCAAAAAGAGGGATAAATTAAGTAGTACGCACTTTTTACAATTATATTAAATTAAAAAATTATTAAAACGATAGAAAAATGGCAGATTTAAAAGATTTCGCAGAACAATTAGTTAACTTGACAGTTAAAGAAGTAAACGAGTTAGCTGATATATTAAAAGAAGAATATGGCATTGAGCCTGCTGCTGCAGCTGTTGCTGTTGCTGCTGGTCCTGCAGATGGTGGTGGAGACGCTGCTGAAGAGCAAACTGAATTCGACGTAATTCTAAAAGCAGCTGGTGGGGCAAAATTGGCTGTAGTTAAATTAGTTAAAGAATTAACTGGTTTAGGTTTAAAAGAAGCTAAAGGTTTAGTTGATGAGGCACCAAGCGCAATAAAAGAAGGTGTTTCTAAAGACGAAGCAGAAGGACTAAAATCTTCTTTAGAAGAAGCAGGAGCTGAGGTTGAGCTTAAGTAAGCTTAGCTAAACCAAGACTTATGGTTTAGGTCCAGAGACATATCCTCTGAGACCTAAACCCTTTTGCGTATATAAGCACAACATACGCACAAACATTTTTATTTTAACAATAAATTCGTTCATTGATGATGGCAACACAAGCAGAAAGACTAAATTTTTCATCTATTAAAAACCGAACTGAATATCCTGATTTTTTGGATATCCAAATTAAATCCTTCCAGGATTTTTTTCAGTTAGACACTAAATCTGAAGAACGAGGAGATGAAGGTTTATATAACACCTTCATGGAAAACTTTCCAATAACTGATACACGTAATCAGTTTGTCTTGGAATTCTTAGATTATTTTATTGATCCACCAAGATATAGCATTGAAGAATGTATTGAAAGAGGTCTAACTTACAGTGTTCCTCTTAAGGCAAGATTAAAATTGTTTTGTACGGACCCAGAACATGAAGATTTCGAGACAATTGTTCAGGATGTCTATTTAGGAACAATTCCTTATATGACTCCTAGCGGGACTTTTTGCATCAATGGTGCTGAGAGAGTAGTTGTATCTCAATTGCATCGTTCACCAGGTGTATTCTTTGGTCAGTCTTTCCATGCAAATGGTACAAAATTATATTCTGCAAGAGTAATTCCATTTAAGGGATCTTGGATCGAATTCGCTACAGATATCAATCAAGTAATGTACGCTTATATTGATAGAAAGAAAAAATTGCCTGTAACAACTCTGTTTAGAGCAATAGGATTTGAGCGTGATAAAGATATCCTTGAGATATTTGATTTAGCTGAAGAAGTTAAAGTTTCGAAGTCAGGACTTAAAAAAGTTTTAGGACGTAAGCTTGCTGCTCGTGTATTAAATACTTGGCATGAAGATTTCGTTGATGAAGATACAGGAGAAGTAGTTTCAATTGAACGAAATGAAATTGTACTGGATCGTGACATAATTCTTGATAAGGAAAATATAGTTGAAATTCTTACTGCGGAGGCTAAAACTATCCTTCTGCATAAAGAAAGTGCGCAACAAGGAGATTATGCAATAATCCATAATACATTGCAAAAGGATCCTACTAACTCTGAAAAAGAAGCAGTAGAGCATATTTATCGTCAACTTCGTAATGCAGAACCACCAGATGAGGAAACTGCAAGAGGAATTATTGACAAGCTATTCTTTAGTGATCAACGTTATAATTTAGGTGAAGTTGGTCGTTACAGAATGAACAAAAAATTAGGTCTAGATATTGGAATGGATAAGCAAGTTCTTACCAAAGTAGATATCATTACCATTATAAAATATTTAATTGAGTTAGTAAACTCTAAAGCAGAGATAGATGATATCGATCACTTATCTAACCGTCGTGTACGTACAGTAGGTGAACAATTATCTTCACAATTTGGTGTTGGTTTAGCTAGAATGGCTCGTACTATTCGTGAAAGAATGAATGTTAGAGACAACGAAGTCTTTACTCCAATTGACTTGATAAACGCTAAAACATTATCTTCAGTTATAAATTCTTTCTTTGGTACAAACCAGTTATCTCAATTTATGGATCAAACCAATCCATTAGCAGAGATTACTCATAAACGTCGTTTATCAGCGTTAGGACCAGGTGGATTATCTAGAGAAAGAGCTGGGTTTGAAGTTCGTGACGTTCACTATACTCATTATGGTCGTTTATGTCCAATAGAAACTCCAGAAGGTCCAAATATCGGATTAATTTCTTCTCTTTCTGTTTATGCTAAAGTGAATTCATTAGGATTTATAGAAACACCATATAGAAAAGTTGAAAATGGAGTAGTAGATATTAAAGGAGATCCAATCTATTTAAGTGCTGAAGAAGAAGAAGATAAGTTCATTGCTCAAGCAACTGTTGAAGTTGATGCTAATGGTAAAATACTTCATGATAAAGTAATTGCTCGGCAAGAAGGTGATTTCCCGATAATGGACCCAGTTGGAGTGCATTATACAGATGTGGCTCCAAACCAGATATCTTCAATATCAGCATCTTTAATTCCGTTCTTGGAGCATGACGATGCAAACCGAGCATTGATGGGATCGAACATGATGCGTCAAGCTGTACCATTATTGCGCCCTCAAGCTCCAATAGTTGGTACTGGATTAGAGCGACAAGTCGCATCAGATTCCAGAGTATTAATAAATTCAGAAGGTGAAGGCATTGTAAATTATGTAGATGCTAATGAGATAATTATCGAATACCAAAGAACTGAAGATGAATCAATGGTTAGTTTTGATAGCAATATTAAATCGTATCCATTAGTTAAATTCAGGAAAACAAACCAAGGGACAGCTATTAACCTAAAGCCTATTGTCAAAAAAGGTGATAAAGTATCTAAAGGACAGGTGCTTTGTGAGGGTTATGCAACTCAAAATGGAGAATTGGCTCTTGGTAGAAATTTAAAAGTAGCATTTATGCCTTGGAAGGGTTATAACTTTGAGGATGCCATTGTGATTTCAGAAAAGGTTGTTCGTGATGACATATTCACTTCAATTCATATTGATGAATATTCATTAGATGTTAGAGACACAAAATTAGGTAATGAAGAATTAACTAATGATATACCAAATGTAAGTGAAGAGGCCACAAAGGATCTTGATGAAAATGGAATGATTCGTATAGGTGCTGAAGTAAAACCTGGAGATTTATTAATTGGTAAAATTACACCAAAAGGAGAAAGTGATCCAACGCCAGAAGAGAAATTATTAAGAGCTATTTTTGGTGATAAAGCTGGAGATGTAAAAGATGCTTCATTGAAAGCTTCTCCATCTTTAGATGGTGTAGTTATTGACAAAAAATTATTTGCTCGTGCAATTAAAGATAAACGCAAAAGAGCTCAAGATAAAGAAGATATAGCAAACCTTGAAAAGTTATATGATGCTAAATTTGAGGAGTTACAATCTATTTTAGTAGAGAAATTATTTACAATTGTAAATGGTAAAACTGCGCAGGGTGTTTTTAATGATTTAGGAGAAGAGGTTCTTCCTAAAGGAAAGAAATTCACATTAAAAATGTTGAACTCGGTTGATGATTATACTCATTTAACTTCTGGAACTTGGACTACGGATAAAAAAATAAATACTCTTGTTGCCGACTTAATCCATAATTACAAGATCAAGGAAAACGATTTGCAAGGTTCTTTAAGACGTGAGAAATTTACCATTTCTGTTGGAGATGAATTACCTGCAGGAATTATCAAATTAGCTAAAGTTTATATTGCAAAGAAACGTAAGCTTAAAGTTGGTGATAAAATGGCCGGACGACATGGTAACAAAGGTATCGTGGCTAGAATAGTACGGGAAGAAGATATGCCATTTTTAGAAGATGGAACAGCAGTTGACATAGTATTGAACCCTCTAGGTGTACCATCTCGTATGAACATTGGTCAGATTTATGAAACAGTTCTTGGATGGGCTGGTCAAAAATTAAACAGAACCTATGCTACTCCAATATTTGATGGAGCAACTCTAGATCAAATTAATGAGTTTACAGATGAAGCGGGAATACCAAAATTTGGTCATACCTATCTTTATGATGGTGGAACCGGACAACGTTTTGACCAAGCAGCGACTGTAGGTATTATCTACATGTTAAAGTTAGGACATATGGTTGACGATAAAATGCATGCACGTTCAATTGGACCGTACTCATTAATCACACAACAACCTCTTGGCGGTAAAGCACAATTTGGAGGTCAACGTTTTGGTGAAATGGAAGTATGGGCACTTGAGGCTTATGGAGCATCAAGTACTTTACGTGAGATCTTAACAGTTAAATCTGATGATGTAATAGGTAGAGCAAAAACTTACGAGGCGATCGTTAAGGGTGAGCCAATGCCTGAACCTGGACTACCGGAATCGTTCAATGTATTAATGCATGAATTGAAAGGATTAGGTTTAGATATTAGGTTAGAAGAATAATAGTTTACAAAAAATAATTCGATAGCACCATTTATTATGGCAAGAAAACAAGAAAAGAGTACAGTACAGAGATTTAATAAGATCTCAATTGGTTTAGCTTCTCCGGAGTCTATTTTAGCAGCTTCACGAGGAGAGGTTTTAAAACCTGAAACTATCAATTATAGAACTCATAAACCAGAACGAGACGGTTTATTCTGTGAACGAATTTTTGGTCCTGTGAAGGATTATGAATGTGCTTGTGGGAAATATAAACGAATCAGATATAAGGGGATTGTTTGCGACAGATGTGGCGTTGAGGTTACTGAAAAGAAAGTTAGAAGAGATCGCGTAGGGCATATAAACCTAGTTGTACCAGTTGCTCACATTTGGTACTTCAGATCCTTACCAAATAAAATTGGATACTTATTAGGATTACCTTCTAAAAAACTGGATATGATCATTTACTACGAGAGATACGTAGTAATTCAGCCAGGAAATGCTCTAAATGCTGAAGGAGAACCAGTTCAAAAAATGGATTTCTTAACAGAAGAAGAGTACTTGAATATTATGGAGACTCTTCCACAAGAAAATCAATACTTGGAAGACACAGACCCAAATAAATTTATTGCTAAAATGGGAGCTGAATGTTTAATCGAGCTTTTATCAAGAATAGATTTAGATGCACTATCTTTTGAATTACGCCACAAAGCAAATACAGAAACTTCTAAACAACGTAAAACTGAAGCTTTAAAACGTTTACAAGTAGTAGAAGCTTTAAGAGAAGCAAATGAGAATAGAGAGAATCGTCCCGAGTGGATGATAATGAAAGTTGTTCCAATCATTCCGCCAGAATTAAGACCATTAGTGCCTTTAGATGGAGGACGTTTTGCTACTTCAGATTTAAATGATTTATACAGACGTGTTATTATTCGTAATAATCGTCTTAAGAGACTTGTAGAAATCAAGGCTCCTGAAGTAATCTTACGTAACGAAAAACGGATGTTACAGGAATCAGTAGATTCTTTATTTGATAACACGCGTAAATCATCAGCAGTAAAAACAGATTCAAATAGACCATTGAAGTCATTATCTGACTCTCTAAAAGGAAAACAAGGACGTTTCCGACAAAACTTACTTGGTAAGCGTGTAGATTATTCAGCTCGTTCAGTTATTGTTGTTGGACCAGAATTGAAATTATTCGAATGTGGATTGCCAAAAAACATGGCAGCAGAACTTTACAAGCCTTTTATCATTAGAAAATTAATTGAAAGAGGAATTGTAAAAACTGTAAAATCTGCAAAGAAAATTATAGATAAAAAAGAGCCTGTAGTTTGGGATATTTTAGAGAATGTTTTAAAAGGACATCCAGTTCTTTTAAATCGTGCTCCTACATTACACAGACTAGGTATTCAAGCATTTCAACCTAAACTTATTGAAGGTAAAGCAATTCAATTGCATCCTTTAGTATGTACAGCATTTAACGCCGATTTTGATGGTGATCAAATGGCTGTACATTTACCTTTAGGTCCTGAAGCTATATTAGAATCTCAACTTTTAATGTTGGCATCTCATAATATTTTGAATCCTGCTAATGGTTCTCCAGTAACTGTACCTTCTCAAGATATGGTACTTGGTTTGTATTATATGACCAAGCTGCGCAAGTCAACTAAAGAAGTTCCAATTACTGGCGAAGGATTAACCTTTTATTCTCCAGAAGAAGTGGTTATTGCTTACAACGAGAAAAAAGTTGATTTGAATGCTGGAATTAAAGTAAGAACATTAGATTTTAATGAAGAGGGTGAGTTAACAACTCAAATTATCGAAACAACTGTTGGCCGTGTCTTATTCAATGAAAAAGTGCCAGAAGTAGCAGGCTACATTAATGAAGTACTTACCAAGAAATCATTACGTGATATTATAGGAGATATATTAAAAGTAACCAGTATTCCAGAAACTGCAGCTTTCCTTGATGAGATAAAAACTCTTGGATACAATTTTGCATTCAGAGGCGGTTTATCCTTTAGTTTAGGAGATATTATTATCCCTAAAGAAAAGCAAACCATGATTGATTCTGCCAATAAGCAAGTAGATGGAATTATGGCTAATTATAACATGGGGCTTATTACTAATAACGAACGTTATAATCAAGTTATTGACATCTGGACTTCAACTAACGCAGAATTGACAGAGTTATCAATGAAAAGAATTCGTGAGGATCAACAAGGATTTAACTCGGTATACATGATGTTGGATTCTGGAGCTAGAGGATCAAAAGAACAGATTCGCCAGCTTACAGGAATGAGAGGCTTAATGGCAAAACCAAAGAAGTCTACTGCAGGAGGTGGTGAAATTATTGAAAATCCAATTTTGTCAAATTTCAAAGAAGGATTATCAATTTTGGAATATTTTATATCTACTCACGGTGCAAGAAAAGGTCTTGCAGATACGGCACTTAAAACTGCTGATGCTGGATATCTTACACGTCGTTTGGTAGATGTATCGCAAGATGTTATTGTTAACAGTGTTGATTGTGGTACATTAAGAGGTGTTGAGGTAAAAGCATTGAAGAAGAGTGATGAAGTTGTAGAAACATTAGAAGAACGAATTGTAGGTAGAATTTCTTTAAATGATGTCTATAATCCTATAAATGAAGAATTACTAGTTGGTTCTGGAGATATGATTAGTGATGAGATCGCAAAAACAATTGAGGATTCACCTGTTGATAGTGTTGAAGTGCGTTCGCCACTATCTTGTGAAGCTAAAAAAGGAATTTGCGCTAATTGTTACGGTCGTAATTTGGCAACCGGTAAAATGGTTCAGCGTGGTGAAGCTGTTGGTGTTGTTGCTGCTCAATCTATTGGAGAACCAGGAACTCAGTTAACGTTGCGTACCTTCCACGTTGGTGGTATTGCTGGAAATATTTCTGAGGAAAATAAGCTATTGGTGAAATTTAGTGGTAAGGCAGAAATTGAAGATCTACGAACTGTTAAAGGAGAAGATAGTGAAGGAAATACTGTTGATATTGTTATATCACGTACATCAGAATTGAAAGTAATAGACGATAAAACGGGAATTACTTTAAGTACTAATAACATACCATATGGTTCAACAATATTTGTTAAAAATGGATCTAAACTTAAAAAGGGAGATATTGCATGTCAATGGGATCCTTATAACGGTGTTATTATTTCTGAATTTGCTGGTAAAATAAAATATGAGAATGTTGAACAAGGTGTGACTTTTCAGGTTGAAATTGATGAGCAAACCGGTTTCCAGGAAAAAGTTATTTCGGAATCAAGAAATAAGAAATTAATTCCAACCTTGCATGTTGAAGATACTAAAGGAAATATAATACGTTCGTACAATTTACCTGTAGGAGCTCACTTAATGATTAACGATGGTGAGAAAATTAATATTGGTAAAATATTAGTAAAGATTCCTCGTAAATCAGCAAAAGCTGGTGATATTACTGGAGGTTTACCTCGTGTAACTGAATTATTCGAAGCACGTAACCCTTCTAATCCAGCTGTAGTAAGTGCGATTGATGGTGTTGTGTCTTTTGGAAAAATCAAAAGAGGAAATCGTGAAATTATCATAGAATCTAAATTGGGTGAAATCAAGAAATATTTGGTTAAACTATCCAATCAAATTCTTGTTCAAGAGAACGATTTTGTTAAAGCTGGTATGCCATTGTCTGATGGGTCTATTACACCAAACGATATCTTAAATATAAAAGGACCTTCAGCTGTTCAACAATATTTAGTGAATGAAGTTCAGGAAGTTTATAGACTTCAAGGTGTGAAAATTAATGACAAACATTTTGAAGTTGTTGTGAGACAGATGATGCGTAAAGTTCGAATCATTGATTCTGGTGACACTATTTTCTTAGAAGATCAGTTAGTTCACAAATCTGATTTTATCTTGCAAAATGATGAAATATTTGGAATGAAAGTAGTAACAGAAGCTGGAGATTCTGAAAATATTATAGCAGGTCAGATAATTACGTCCCGTCAAATGCGAGATGAGAATTCAATTCTGAAAAGAGAGGATAAGAAGTTGGTTGAAGCAATAGATGCTAAACCGGCCACGGCTACTCCTATTCTTCAGGGTATTACAAGAGCTTCGTTACAAACCAAGTCATTTATTTCTGCGGCATCATTCCAGGAAACTACTAAAGTTCTAAATGAAGCAGCTGTTAATGGTAAGATTGATACTTTACAAGGATTAAAAGAAAATGTTATTGTGGGTCATAAAATTCCTGCCGGAACAGGTATGCGGGAATATGATAACATCATAGTTGGTTCAAAAGAAGAATTTAACCAAATGATGCAGGCTAAACAAGAATTAAATTATAACTAAATGAGACTCAGGCTTTGCAAGTCTAAACGAAGCAAAGCCTGTTAGTCGAATTTATGCTGAACTTGTTTCAGCATCTCACACTTTAACAGCGATGGCAGACGATCAAAAAAAACAAAAAAAAGGACAAATAAATATTGAACTTGATGAGAAAATATCTCAAGGTATATACTCTAACTTAGCAATTATCAACCATTCTGTTTCAGAATTTGTTGTAGATTTTGTAAGTGTTATGCCAGGTGTACCTAAAAGTAAGGTTAAATCAAGAATAATTTTAACACCTCAACATGCCAAGCGCTTTTTAAAAGCTCTTAAAGATAATGTTAATAGATTTGAACAGGCACATGGTGAAATCAAAGATTACGAGCAACCTCCCATTCCCCTTAATTTCGGACCTACAGGTCAGGCATAAAAAAATCCTCTGAATAATATTCAGAGGATTTTTTTTATTTATTAATTTTAAGTCAAAATAAACTCATTATCAAAAAATTAACTAATCTTTTTTCAACTTGAATACCATTATTACAATGGTACTAATTAACCTGACAATTAATACTTTTTAAATAGCCCGCGCT
>CAYTSL010000021.1:0-1430 GCA_964440415.1 uncultured Flavobacteriaceae bacterium | reverse complement strand
TATTACAATGGTACTAATTAACCTGACAATTAATACTTTTTAAATAGCCCGCGCTAATTCTTGTTTAATCCGTTCCGCTTTTAAAGCTCCTGAAGGACATTTTCGGATCTGATTCAGTATTCTTTTAGATTCTGCTGAATCAACATCATTCCAAGGTAATAAAGAGTTTCTTACTACACTTGATAATCCTTTAGCACATAATTGGGAATTAATGCATTGTTTTGCATCAAAAGAAACAGAAATATCTCTGTTCTTGTAAACATTAATAGGCTTCATAATTGTTCATTTTGGGGTTATGAATAATCTAAACTAGTAAAAAATTGTCTAAACGCTTATAAAAATTTTATTTATTCGATAAAGTGTAAATATCAAAAAGAAATATCCTACATATAGAGGTTAGTCAATATCAATTGACAATAACATTTAATAGAAAGTAGTTAATACCTAATTTGATTTCTCATATTCAGAAATCAAATGAAACTTAATACTAGGATATTTTTGTTGTGTCATTTGTAGTGAAAACACTGAATCTGCTAGGAAAACTAGATGACCTTGCTTGTCTTTTGCTAAAAAACGTTGCTTAACCCTTTTAAATTCTGAAAATTCATCATTTTTAGGATCTTCTGGCTCTACCCAACATGCGTTATGCACGTTTAAGTTTTCATAAGTACATTTGGCACCATATTCATGTTCTAATCTGTATTGTATCACTTCATATTGTAAAGCTCCAACTGTTCCAATCACTTTTCTTCCATTTAATTCTAATGTAAAAAGTTGGGCGACACCTTCATCCATGAGCTGGTCTATTCCCTTGGCAAGTTGTTTTGACTTTAAAGGATCAGCATTGTTTATGTATCTAAAATGTTCTGGAGAAAAACTGGGAACACCTTTATAGTTAATATTTTCACCTTCAGTCAAAGTATCACCTATTTTAAAATTTCCTGTATCATGTAAGCCAACTATATCTCCTGGATAAGAGACATCCACAATTTGTTTTTTTTCAGCAAAAAAAGCATTTGGACTGGAAAATTTAAACTTTTTGTTTTGTCTAACATGTAAATAAGGAAAATTACGCTTAAATTCCCCTGAAACTATTTTAACAAAAGCCAATCTATCTCTGTGATTGGGGTCCATATTAGCGTGAATTTTAAAAACAAATCCTGTAAATTTATTTTCATCTGGTTGCACTAATCGTTCTTCGCTTTGTTTGGCTCTTGGTGTTGGAGCTATTTTAATGAAACAATCCAATAACTCGCGAACTCCAAAATTATTTAAAGCAGAACCAAAAAAAACAGGCTGAAGATCTCCTTTTAAATAGTCTTCTTTATTGAAAGCTGGATACACACCATGAATTAATTCGAGATCCTCTCGTAATTGGTCAGCGGGATTCTGGCCAATTAGGTCGTCTAATTTTTTATCACTTAAATCTT
>CAYTSL010000020.1:12906-15430 GCA_964440415.1 uncultured Flavobacteriaceae bacterium | reverse complement strand
AAGGTTCCGTCTTCATTAACACTTACAATTTTCTCATATTCATTTCCTTTATAAATTCTAATACTATTTGTCTCATGTGGATTAGATATTTTTCCAGATAAGGTTACATAATCTCTTGGTTCTTGTTTGCAAGCTATGACTACTAAAACTAGCACTACAGTAAATATTTTTTTCATATTTTGAGTATTTAAAGGGTCAAAGATAGAAGATTCTAATTTTAAGATGTAAATATTTAATAATTATTAACATTACTTGCTTTTTTTTAGTTAATTGTTGACTTTTGGTCAGTCAATCAAAACCTATGGAAAATCTTCATTACATCAATTCAGAAATATTAAACTTGTCTATTATTACAGAATTAATTTCAGAACAAAAGAAGTTAAAATTATCATCGGAATCAATTCAAAAAATTACAGATTGCAGGGACTATTTAGATAAGGTTTTAAAGAAAAGTGATTCTCCTTTCTATGGCATAAATACAGGATTTGGGTCACTTTATAATGTCAAGATATCCAATAAAAATCTAACAAAACTTCAAGAGAACCTAGTAATGTCCCATGCCTGTGGAACAGGAGAAGAAGCGCCAAAAGAGATTGTTAAGCTCATGTTGCTTTTAAAAATACAGTCGTTGAGTTATGGACATTCAGGAATACAATTGCAAACCATTGAACGCTTAATTGATTTTTACAATTATGATATACTTCCGGTTGTTTATATGCAAGGTTCACTTGGTGCTTCGGGAGACTTAGCACCTCTTGCTCATTTAAGTTTGCCATTAATTGGTAAAGGAGAAGTTTATTATAATGACAAAATAGTTGCCAGTGAAGACATATTGGCAAAATTTAAATGGGAACCCATTAAATTAAAATCGAAAGAAGGTTTAGCATTGTTGAACGGTACCCAATTCATGAGTGCGTACGGTGTTTATTTGCTTTTGAAATCGTTTAAACTATCCTATTTATCAGACCTTATAGGTTGTTTGTCAATAGATGCTTTTGATGGTAGGAGTGAACCGTTCAACGAAATAGTTCACTTGGTTAGACCTCATAATGGGCAATTGAAAACTGCCAAAAGATTAAGAGAGTTTTTAGATGGTAGTGAATTAATCAATCAAGACAAAAAGCATGTTCAAGACCCTTATTCTTTTAGATGTATTCCTCAGGTTCATGGTGCCTCCAAAGACACCTTGGAATTTGTATTGAAAACCTTTAAAACAGAAATAAATTCAGTAACAGATAACCCAAATATTTTTTCTAAAGATGATATGATTATATCTGGAGGAAATTTCCATGGTCAACCATTGGCCTTGGGATTCGATTTTTTAAAAATTGCTATGTCCGAATTGGGTAATATTTCAGAGAGGAGAACCTTCCAATTGGTCTCTGGTTTAAGAGGGTTGCCTCCGTTTTTAGTGGATAACCTAGGATTAAATTCTGGATTTATGATTCCACAATATACAGCGGCCAGTATAGTAAGTGCTAATAAACAACTCGCGACTCCTGCAAGTGTGGATAGTATAGTCTCTTGCAATGGACAAGAGGACCATGTAAGTATGGGAGCCAATGCGGCAACTCAAGCATATAGAATTATTGATAATGTTGAACGTATTTTGGCAATTGAATTATTAAATGCTTCCCAAGCTCTTGCCTTTAGATCTCCATTGAAGTCATCAGGTTTTCTAGAAATGTTTTTGAAGGCATATAGGGTAGAAGTGCCATTTGTTAAAGATGACGTCGTATTGCATTATAATATTAAAAAATCCATAAAATTTTTACAGAATTTAACAATAGATAGTGAGGAGTTATTTAGTTAGAATTAGCTAGCACAGTTCACACAAAATCTGCTCTGTGGAATAAGCATGATTCTTCCAATGGGAATTGGATTATTACATTTTGAACAAATCCCAAAATTAAGTTCATGAATGTTGCTTAATGCAATTTCTAAATTTTTGAGTTTTTGTTCAGCATTTCGGAGGGCTTTTTCATTGACTGATTTGTTATTTATAGCATCCATTCTTGAAACACGACCAATTGCATTTTCCGGAGCAATAGGTTTGGTAAGTTCTTTGTAAGTATCAACGGAATCGCGTGTCTTTTTAATTTCCGTTTTAATAATAGTCTCTAATTTTTTGAGTTCTTTTTTATTCATCTATATGTGAGCCTGATACTTGCTTATCACTTGGTAAAATTTCTACAAAATAATATACAATGCATCCAATACAACTAACAAATATCAATATAATTGTCCACATGATTTTTTTAGCTGTATCATTTTTTACATTGCTATTCGCGTGAACAATATAATAAATCGTGACTATCAATGAAATGATGCCAGCAAAAATCAACGGTATAAAAACAACAAAAAGATCACTTATGAATTGAATTGGAAATTCGTCATGATGAGTTCTCTCTAATTGATGAATGCTTCCTAAAAAAAGTGTAAAAAAAAGTACCAGATAGACTATGAAAAGAACAAAAGGTAAAAATGTTAATATACCCAACCAGATTTTATTTGAAGTAGACAT
>CAYTSL010000020.1:0-12806 GCA_964440415.1 uncultured Flavobacteriaceae bacterium | reverse complement strand
CACATTATTGGCCCATAGAATACCATCTTCCAGATTGCTGAATATTTGAAAAGGTTTATTTAAAAAGATATTTTCTAGAAGAGCACTTTTTATAGATGTTTTACTATCTGAAACAACCACGAATCCCGCTAAATTCTTAATTTTAGAAACATCTTTGTAAATATTTGGATCAACTGAATAGGAATGCATTCGATGAGTAATATAAACAAAAGGTTTCCCTTGATAATAATTTATAGCAGCTTTTGAGATCTTATCACTTATTTCCTTGGAAACTATAACACCCTCATTTATAATGCTTATAACGTAATTATCATAAAATTTAAGAATACAAAAATCAAAAACCTTAATCATTTTAATTAAAGTTAGTGAAACTTTTTCAAAGAAATAAAAAAACTCCACAATATCTTGTGGAGTTTTTACTACAAATAAATATAAATTCTATGCTGGTTTTTCTGCTTTTTCAACATTTATAGTCAATTCATCAGCTTTTTTATCTAAATCCATAAAAATGGTATCACCTTCCTCAATATGTGAAGAAATGATTTCTTCAGCCAAGGCGTCTTCAATATATTTCTGAATAGCTCTTTTTAATGGTCTTGCTCCATATTGCCTGTCAAATCCTTTATCGGCAATATAGTCTTTCGCTTTTTTCGTTAATTTTAATTTATAACCTAGATCACCAATACGTAAGTATAGTTGAGCTAATTCTATATCAATAATTTTATTGATATGTTCTTTTTCAAGTGCATTGAATATAACAACGTCATCAATTCTATTCAAAAATTCCGGAGCAAATGCTTTTTTTAAGGCGTTTTGAATAACACCTCTAGCATTAGAATCCTCTTGAGCTTTTTGAGAAGCTGTTCCAAATCCAACTCCGGCTCCAAAATCTTTTAATTTCCTAGACCCAATGTTAGATGTCATTATAATAATTGTATTTCTAAAATCAATTTTCCTTCCAAGGCTATCAGTTAAATATCCATCATCCAGGACTTGTAACAACATGTTAAATACATCCGGATGCGCCTTTTCAACTTCATCTAATAGGATTACTGCGTAAGGCTTACGTCTTACTTTTTCGGTAAGTTGCCCACCTTCTTCATAACCAACATATCCTGGAGGTGCTCCAACTAATCTAGAAATAGCAAATTTCTCCATGTATTCGCTCATGTCGATTCTTATTAATGCATCAGTACTATCGAATAATTCTCTGGCTAAAACTTTTGCCAATTGAGTTTTTCCAACTCCTGTTTGCCCTAAGAAAATAAAAGAACCTATTGGCTTATCTGGATCCTTTAATCCAGCTCTATTTCGTTGTATAGCCTTTACAACTTTGGCAACAGCTTCATCTTGTCCTATTACTTTTCCTTTGATAAGATCTGGTAACTGGGCTAATTTGTTACTTTCGGCTTGAGCTATTCTGTTAACTGGAATTCCTGTCATCATTGACACCACGTCAGCGACATTTTCTTCAGTTACAACTTCCTTATGAAGTTTAGTGTCTTCTTCCCATTTTTCTTGAGCTAAAGCTAGATCCTTTTCTAATCGTTTTTCGTCGTCTCTTAGCTTAGCAGCTTCTTCGTACTTTTGTTTTTTAACTACAGAGTTTTTGGTTTTTTTCACTGCTTCCAATTTGTTCTCTAACTCAATAATCTGTTTTGGGACATCGATATTTGTGATATGAACACGAGAACCAGCTTCGTCCAAAGCATCAATAGCTTTATCTGGCAAAAACCTTTCTGTCATATATCTATTGGTAAGTTTTACACAAGCTTGAATAGCTTCATCTGTATATTCTACATTATGGTGCTCTTCATATTTCGACTTAATATTATTCAATATTTCAATAGTTTCATCGACTGTAGTAGGCTCAATAATAACCTTCTGGAACCTTCGCTCCAGTGCACCATCTTTTTCAATATATTGTCTATATTCATCCAAGGTAGTTGCACCTACACATTGAATTTCACCTCTTGCTAGTGCCGGTTTAAACATGTTTGATGCATCTAAGCTACCAGTTGCGCCACCAGCTCCTACAATTGTATGAATTTCGTCAATAAATAGTATTATATCATCGTTTTTTTCAAGTTCATTCATAACCGCCTTCATCCGTTCTTCAAACTGACCACGATATTTAGTTCCAGCAACTAAACTTGCTAAATCTAAAGTCACTACACGTTTATTAAAAAGAATCCTTGATACTTTTCGTTTAATTATCCTCTCGGCTAAACCTTCAGCGATAGCACTCTTGCCAACTCCAGGTTCTCCAATTAAAAGAGGATTATTCTTTTTTCTTCGACTTAAAATTTGAGAAACTCGTTCAATCTCCTTTTCTCGGCCCACTACCGGATCTAATTTATCTTCTTCGGCCATTGCCGTTAAATCCCTTCCAAAATTGTCTAAAACCGGTGTTTTAGATTTTTTAGTCGATTTCCCCGCTTGTTGTTTAAAAGGGTTCTCTTTAGATTCATCTTCAGGAATTGACGCATCATCTTCAAAAGATTCAGCTTTAGGAATATCTATATAATCATCTTCGTTAGTTATCATAAGTTTAAATTGTTCTTTAACGTTATCGTAATCTACTTTAAGTTTGTTCAACAACTTTGTCGTAGGATCATTTTCATTTCTTAATATACATAAAAGTAAATGAGCAGTATTGATTGTTGTACTTTGAAACAGTTTTGCTTCTAAAAATGTTGTCTTTAAAGCCCGTTCTGCTTGTCTTGTCAGGTGTAAGTTCTTTTTTTCGTTTGAAGTTACTGTCACATTTGGATTTGCTGGGCTAAGAATTTCAACCTTTCTTCTTAAGTGATTTAAATCAATATTCAAAGCACTTAAAATATCTATTGCTTTACCATTACCATCTCTCAATAGTCCAAGCATTAAATGCTCAGTGCCAATAAAATCATGACCTAAGCGTAAAGCTTCTTCTTTACTAAAAGCTATAACATCTTTTACTCTTGGAGAAAAATTATCGTCCATATATTATTTCTTTCTGCATTAAAATTAATAAAATCATAATACATAACGGCAAAAATTATACCTTAATATATTGCTTATTGCTAATAGACAAAAAAATCTTTATAAAATCAAAATAATTAACAGCTTACTTATTAACGAAAAACAACACAAAAATTGTTAATAAAAAGTGTTTTTTTGAGGCTCTAAACCATTTATCAAGACTAGTAAAATGGTTATATTAGCAGGATTTGAAATTTATAAAAATTTGATATAAAAATTTATGGCAGAAGGAGAGAAAGTAATCCCGATTAATATTGAAGATGAAATGAAATCGGCTTACATTGATTATTCAATGTCGGTCATTGTGTCACGTGCACTTCCGGATGTAAGAGATGGTCTTAAACCTGTTCATAGGCGTGTATTGTTTGGCATGCATGAATTGGGTGTAAGGTCAAATACAGCACATAAAAAATCTGCGAGAATAGTTGGAGAAGTATTAGGTAAATATCATCCACATGGTGATACTTCTGTGTATGATGCTATGGTTAGGATGGCTCAAGAATGGAGTTTACGTTATATGCTTGTAGATGGTCAAGGAAACTTTGGATCAATTGATGGAGATAGTCCGGCGGCTATGAGGTATACTGAAGCACGTATGAGAAAGATTTCTGAAGACATGCTGGCAGATATAGACAAAGAAACCGTCGATCTTCAACTTAATTTTGATGATACCTTAAAAGAGCCTACAGTTTTACCAACAAGAATTCCAAGTTTATTAGTTAATGGAGCTTCAGGAATTGCAGTTGGAATGGCAACTAATATGCCACCACATAATTTAAGTGAAGTGGTGGATGGAATTATTGCATATATTGAAAATAATGATATTGAAATTGACGAGTTAATCACCCATGTTAAAGCTCCTGATTTTCCTACAGGTGGGACCATTTACGGTTATGATGGTGTAAGAGAGGCATTTAAGACTGGGAGAGGTAGAATTGTAATGCGTGCAAAGGCTAATATTGAAGAGGTAAAAGGTCGTGAATGTATCATCGTAACGGAAATTCCTTACCAGGTCAATAAGGCAGATATGATCAAGAAAACTGCCGATTTAGTAAATGATAAAAAATTAGAAGGAATTTCAACTATCAGGGATGAATCCGATAGAAATGGTATGCGCATCGTTTATGTTCTAAAACGTGATGCCATTCCTAATATAGTTTTGAATAAGCTCTACAAATTTACTGCTTTGCAGTCGTCCTTTAGTGTGAACAATATTGCATTGGTTAAAGGTCGCCCTCAAATGCTAAATTTAAAGGATATGATTCATCATTTTGTGGATCATAGGCATGACGTTGTAGTTAGAAGAACAACTTACGAATTAAGAAAAGCCGAAGAAAGAGCACATATCCTTGAAGGATTGATCATAGCTTCAGATAATATTGACGAAGTGATTGCTTTAATAAGAGCTTCGGGTAATGCAGATGAAGCTCGTGAAAAATTAATAAAAAGGTTTAAATTATCAGAAATTCAAGCCAAGGCAATTGTCGAAATGCGATTGCGTCAACTTACTGGTTTAGAACAGGATAAACTTCGTTCAGAATATGATAATTTGATAAATACCATTGCCGATTTAAAAGATATCCTGGATAATAAAGAAAGACGAATGGAGATCATCAAGGAGGAGATGTTGGTTGTCAAGGAAAAATATGGAGATGATAGACGTTCTGTTATTGAGTATGCAGGAGGAGACTTGAGTATTGAAGATATGATACCAGATGAAAAAGTAGTCATTACAATTTCTCATGCGGGATATATTAAAAGAACCTCTTTAACCGAATACAAAACACAGCATAGAGGAGGAGTTGGACAAAAAGCATCTACTACCAGAAACGAAGACTTCTTAGAACACCTTTTTGTTGGTACAAATCATCAATATATGTTGTTCTTTACTCAAAAAGGGAAATGTTTCTGGATGCGTGTTTATGAAATACCTGAAGGAAGTAAAACCTCTAAAGGAAGGGCTATTCAAAACCTGATAAACATTGCACAAGACGATAAGGTAAAAGCATTTATCTGTACTCAAGACCTTAAAGATGAAGAATACATTAACAGTCATTATGTCATTATGGCTACCAAAAAGGGACAAGTTAAAAAAACATCTTTAGAACAATATTCTCGACCACGTACCAATGGAATAAACGCAATAACAATTCGAGAAGATGATATCTTGTTAGAGGCAAAATTAACTACTGGAGAAAGTCAGGTAATGCTTGCTTTAAAATCTGGTAAAGCTATTCGTTTTGAAGAAGCTAAAACCAGACCAATGGGTAGAAATGCTTCAGGTGTTCGAGGTATTAGATTGGCAAATGAAAAGACGGATGAAGTTGTAGGAATGATTACTGTTAATGACATGAACGAAAATATTTTGGTTGTCTCAGAGAATGGTTATGGCAAGCGTTCTAATCTAGATGACTATAGAATTACCAATAGAGGAGGAAAAGGTGTAAAAACCATCTCTATTACACCAAAAACAGGTAATTTAGTATCTATAAAGAATGTAACAGATGATGATGATCTCATGATAATCAATAAATCTGGCATAGCAATTCGTATGGCTGTTAAGGATCTTCGAGTTATGGGACGAGCAACACAGGGAGTGAAACTTATTAACTTGAAGGGCAGTGATTCAATTGCAGCTGTAGCTAAAGTAATGCATGACGAAGATGAAGTAATAGAGATTGATGATACGGAAAACAATCTCTCTGAAAAAGATGGCACAACTCTTGATAATTTACCAAATGATAACAATAACGAATAACACTTAACTTAAAATTTATTAAAATGAAAAAACACATTGTAGTTGCTTTAGCTTTAGTAATTGGAGCATTTTCATTTGCTCAAAAAAAAGAATTAAAAGCAGCAGAAAAAGCGATTAAAGGAAATAATTTTGCGGAAGCAAAATCGGTATTAACTCAAATAGAACCCTTGATAGGCGCAGCAGATGCAAAAATTAAAGGTAAATATCACTTTTTAAAAGGGAAGGCATTATATGCAAATGGAGCTGGAACCAATGCTGATTTTGATAGCGCTTTGGATAATTTTGATAAGGCTGGAACTGCTTATACTGCTGAAATCAATGAAGTTAAAGCAACCATGCTTCAGTCAGTATTGACTAAAGCAAATTCTTCTTTAGAAAATAAAGATTACGCTAGTTCTTCAAAAGGATTTGACTATGCGTATAAATTATCACCTAAAGATACGATGTATCTCTATTTCGCGGCCTCAACGGCTGTAAATGGTCAAGACTATGATACAGCTCTCGGAATGTATGAAGAATTAAAAGGATTGGGATATACGGGTATTGCTGAAGAATATTATGCCTATAACAAAGAATTGGCAACAGAAGAATTATTTGGTAATAAGCAGTTAAGAGACCTTTCTGTTAAGGCAGGTACGCATATTAAGCCAGAGGATAGAATGACCGATTCTAAACGTTCAGAAATAGCTAAAAATATTGCTTTAATTTTTATAAGCCAAGATAAGAATGATGAGGCGATTGGGGCTATGAAAGACGCTAGAGCTGAAAATCCAGACGATTTGAATTTATTATTGGCTGAAGCCAATGTTCACTATAAAATGGGCCATTTAGATAGTTTTAAAGAACTCATGCAAGAGGCAACAGAAATGAATCCAACTGACCCTGAACTTCAATTTAACTTGGGTGTTCTTTCATTTGAATCTGGAGATAATGAGTCCGCTAAAACGTATTATCAAAAAGCAATTGATCTTGATCCAAATTATATTAATGCTCAAATAAATATGGCAGCCTTAATTTTAGATGGTGAGCAAGATATCGTTGACGAAATGAACAATCTAGGAACTTCTGCATCTGACAACAGAAAATATGACGAATTAAAGGAAAAGAGACAACAGGTATATAAGGATGCAATACCTTATTTAATATCCGCATTAGAGACAGAACCTAACAATTTACAAGCCGCTAAAACACTGATGAATATATATAGTGCAGTAGGTGACACAGATAAGTATAAAGCAATCAAGGAACGTATAGATGCATTAGAAAGCGGAAATTAAGATTGAATTATATTAGAAATATTAAAAGCCACTTAAAAAGTGGCTTTTTTTATATAATCTTTTTTATGACTCTTAACTTGTGAGTGTGTCTATTTTGTTCAATATTATAAATTCCGGACTGATCTAATCTGTCTATTCTAACACATCCGTGTGCATGAATTATATAGTTATTTTCTAGAATTATTCCCACGTGAATTATGTCTCCTTCAGAATTATCAAAAAAAGCAAGATCTCCTGGTTCACTTTCTTCAATGAAACTTAATACTTCACCTTGACTGGCTTGTTGTGAAGCATCTCGTAAAAGTTTATATCCATTTATCTTGTAAACCAATTGGGTAAAACCAGAACAGTCAATCCCATAAGGAGACTTTCCTCCCCATAAATATGGTGCATTTAAATATAACGATGCTGTTTTTATTAAGTTTGATTTAGGAAGAATTTCTGATGTAGAATTACCATCGAAAGAGTGATTAAGTATTTTTAGTCCGATAAGAGAAGAACCCAAAAGTATAGGTAATAACTGGTTATTTTCGTCTTGAATAAACTCAACTAAATCAGTGGAATAAATTGATTCAGTTTTTTCAATATGCTTAAAATCTTCTTTAGATATTTCTACAAATTGTTTACTATCCACATATCCTTCATAATCATCAAAAGCTAATCTAACCCTAGTCCAACTTTTACGCTTGTCCAAAATTTTGAAATGATCACCGTACAATAGCTGTGAAACTAGTTCACTTTTATCGTTTGCTTCTAACCTTAAAGGAACCAGACTCAAATTACAAATGCCGTATTGCATGGATAATTGATTAGTTACGTTCTAGAATAACTGCCGAAGCGCCACCACCACCATTACAAATAGCTGCAGCTCCAATTTTAGCATTATTTTGCTCCAATACATTGATTAGAGTAACAATAATTCTTGCACCAGAACACCCCAAAGGATGTCCCAATGAAACTGCTCCACCATTTACATTGACGTTTTCATCAGACAAGCCTAAAATTTTCATGTTTGCCAAACCTACTACAGAAAAAGCTTCATTAAATTCAAAATAATCCACATCTTCAATAGAGATATTGGCTTTTTCTAAAGCTTTTGGAAGTGCTTTTGCTGGTGCTATAGTAAACCATTTTGGTTCTTGTGCAGCATCAGCAAAACTCTTAATGGTAGCTAACGGTTTTAATCCTAATTCTTGTGCTTTCTCCAAACTCATTAAAACTAGAGCAGCTGCTCCATCATTAATTGTAGAAGCGTTCGCTGCTGTAACCGTTCCATCTTTTGAGAATGCAGGTCTCAAGGAAGGTATTTTCTCTATTTTAACATTTTTAAACTCTTCATCTTCACCAACTATAACAGGTTCTCCACGACGTTGTGGTACTATTACTGATACAACTTCATTGTTGAACTTACCTGATTTCCATGCTTCAGCTGAGCGATGGTAGGACTGTATTGCAAAGTTGTCCTGATCTTCTCTCGAAAACTCATATTCTGTAGCACATAAATCAGCACAAACTCCCATTGCATTCTTGTCGTAAACATTAACCAATCCATCTTTCTGCATCCCATCTTCTAAAGTAATTGGTCCAAATTTATTACCTGATCTGGCATAATAATAATGAGGAGTAAGACTCATATTTTCCATTCCACCTGCTACAATAATATTAGCATCACCTAACGCTATACTTTGAGAAGCCTGCATAACTGCTTTCATTCCTGAAGCACATACTTTGTTTATTGTTGTACAAGGAACCGTATTTGGAATTCCTGCATAAATTGAAGCTTGTCTAGCAGGAGACTGACCTGTTCCAGCCTGTAATACATGCCCCATTAAAACTTCGTCCACTAGTTCAGGGTTCAACCCTATTTTATCTAGGGCTCCTTTAATAGCAATTGAACCTAGTTTTGGAGCGGGAATAGTACTTAAACCACCCAAAAAACTACCTATTGGAGTACGCGCACTGGAAACAATTACTACTTCCTTCATGAATTTATTTATAATAGTTATGAACTACGAATTTAACTAAAATAGATTACTTAGTAAAGATGAAATTGTTTAAATTTAACTAAAACTTATAAGCAATACATGGAGAACCATAAAAAGCATTATATAGCAGTCATAGGAGGGTCCATATCTGGTTCTGAAGCAGCAAATTTATTAGCAAAAAGTGGTTTTAGAATTGTTGTTTTTGAAATGAATGCCCTTCCATATGGTAAAATTGAAGATGGTCTCCCAAAATGGCACGTCAAATTAAGAAATCGTCAGATAAAGGAAATTGACAATAAATTGGACCATGAAAATATAAGATATGTCCCACTTGTTAAAATTGGACGTGATATTGATTTTAAGGAGCTAGTAAATAATTGGGGATTTTCTGCGATTATTTTGGCAAATGGTGCTTGGAAGGATAGGGAATTTCCTTTGCCTGGAATTGATAAATTTAGAGATAGAGGTCTAATTTATCAAAACGATCTTATTTATTGGTTTAATCACTATCACGAATCTGATTATAAAGGAAAGTCCTATGAAATACAGGATGGAGCTATTGTTGTTGGTGGTGGATTAGCATCATTGGATGTCGTAAAGATATTTATGATAGAATTGGTTAGAGACAAATTAAAGGAGATTTATGATATAGATGAGGATTTATTCAATTTAGAAAAATATGGCATTGATAAAGTTCTGAATAATCACAAAATATCATATGACAAATTAAATATTCGAGGAGTAAATTTGGTTTATAGAAAGAATGCTGATGATATGCCGTTAAAATCACCTAGAGATGAATCTAAAGAAAGTAGAGATAAAGCTAGATTAGTATCTGCCAAGTTGCTTAATAACTATCTAGAAAAATATAAATTCAATTTTAAGCCATTAAGAATTCCTATAGATTTTATTGAAGAAGATAATAACTTAAAAGGCTTGGTTCTTCAAAAAGTAGTGGTTTACAATGGACGAATTGTTCCTTTAGAAAATGAAACAGAAGAATTAATGTCTGATCAAATAGTATCATCCATTGGAAGTCTCCCTGAACAGATTGACGGATTACAATACGAATATTCTTCTTTGAAAATGAGGAAGCATGTAGATTATCATGTATTTGGATTTAATAATGTATTCGCTGTTGGAAATGCTGTAACAGGAAGAGGGAATATACAAGAATCAAAACAACATGGTCAGAAGATTACAAGAAGGATCATTGATGAACATCTAACGGACGATGCTTTAGAAGCTTGGCTCAATAACATAAATAATTCTATAAAGGAAAATGTCTCTCAAAACGTAGATTCTATAATAGAGGAAATTAGTTCTCAAGAGATTCAACCAGAAAATATTATTAAAAGTATATTGGCAAAAACAAAAGCAATTAATGACAAAAATGGTTACACCAGTTATTCTGAATGGATTGAAAGAAATCTACCAGTTCGTTTAGAAGATAGTTAGAAAAATTATGACACGTAAATCATGCGTGATTATTAATTTATTACTTTTGATATCTATCAGTTATTAAATGAAAGACTTTATCAACATTCTTTACAAAAATCATTATCTATTTTATAAGGTAATTTTATTCGTATTTACAACTGCTCTCATTGTTTATTTATTTCCAAAAAGTGGAAAATTTAAATACAGTTTTCAAAATGGTAAACCATGGCAATCTGAAAATTTATATGCTCCGTTTGATTTTGCAATAAAAAAATCCGAAGAGGAGATAAACTTTGAGATTAAAAAGATAGAATCAGAAGCGTCTCAATATTTTGATGTTGACTCGTCCTTAATAGAGTCAGCAATTTCCAATTATAAATCGCAATTTAAATTAATATTTCCAGACACTATTTCAGATATTGAGTCTAAAAGAGTCTATAGTAAGACTGAAGGAATTCTTAAAAACGTTTATCAATATGGTGTATTAAAGGAGTCTTACGATTTTGATCCAAATACAGAGGTTGTTTTACTGTCTAGTCAAAAGGAAATAAATAGGGCCAACTTTTCCCAATTGATCAATATCAATGAAATTAGAAGTTTATTAGAAAAGGAAATAATAGATGAAGGTTTAGAGGGCTATAAAGTTCAATTAATTTCCTTATTCTTTAATGTAATACAGCCTAACACAAGTCTCAATAAAAATATAACGGATAGTGTTTTAAAAGAAGAATTGGATAAAATTTCTTATACACGAGGCGGTATTGATAGGGAAACTTTGATTATATCCAAAGGTGAAGTTGTTGAAGGTGATAAGTTTGAAATTTTGAAATCTTTAGAGGCAGAATATCAGTCTCAAATCTGGAGTGAATCCAATTATAATCTGGTTGTTGTCGCGTATACAGTTTTAGTGGCACTAGCCCTGTTAATGCTATTATTGTTTTTAAGAAAATATAGTATTGATGTTTTTAAAAATAACACAAAAGTAACCTTCATTTTCTTGAATATTATTTTCATGGTATTGCTTACAACCTTAGTTGTAGATTATAATTCAGCCTATGTTTATATTGTACCTATTTGTATTTTACCCTTGGTACTAAAAGCATTTTTTGATGCAAGATTAGGGTTATTTACACATGTTATAACAGTATTATTGCTTGGGTTTATTGTTCCAAATAACTACGAATACATGTTTCTTCAAATAATAGCTGGTATTGTTACTATATTGACAGTATCGGAGCTTTATAAACGTGCGAACCTTTTCATTTCTGTTGCGCAGATCACTCTTATTTATTTAGTTGCTTATTTTGCGTTTTCGGTTATTCATGAAGGTACAGTTGAAACACTTAAATGGGAGATATTTGGACTGTTTATTATTAATGGATTAGCCACATTATTTGTTCAACCTTTAATCTACGTCTATGAAAAATTGTTTGGACTTGTATCAGATGTATCACTATTAGAATTGTCTGATACAAATACCAAACTACTAAAAGAATTATCAAATAAAGCGCCTGGTACGTTCCACCACTCTCTAAATGTTGCAAATTTGGCAGAAGCATCAGCAAATGAAGTGGGAGCAAATGCAATGCTTATTAGGGTAGGAGCTTTGTATCACGATATTGGTAAAATGACCAATCCAACATTTTTCACAGAAAATCAATCTACAGGAATTAATCCACATGATGAATTATCCCCAGTAGAAAGTGCTCAAATAATTATTAATCATGTTTTAGACGGAATTGAAATTGCCAAGAAAAATAATCTTCCTGACAGAATTATTGATTTTATAAGAACACATCATGGGACCACATTTGTTTATTATTTCTATATGAAAGAAAAAAGTACGAATGAAGATGTAAATATAGACGAGTTTAAATATCCAGGTCCAAAACCGTTTAGCAAGGAAACAGCTATTCTAATGATGTGCGATAGTGTAGAAGCGGCATCAAAAAGTTTAAAAGAACCAACATCTTCTAAAATTGATGTGTTTGTAGAGAATATAGTAAATAAGCAAATGGAAGACAATCAGTTCATTAATGCGAATATTACCTTCAAAGAAATTCAATCAATCAAAAAAGTTTTAAAGCATAAGTTGGCTAATATTTATCACTTGAGAATTGAATATCCGGAATAATAAAACTCGTTTAAAAAACTAAAAAAATAGTTTGCGTTCTTGCCAATGAAGTTTTACATTTGCAACCGCAATTTTATTGCAAAAGTTCTTAAATTCTCGGAGAGGTGCCTGAGTGGCCGAAAGGAGCGGTTTGCTAAATCGTCGTACCTAGAAATAGGTACCCTGGGTTCGAATCCCAGTCTCTCCGCAAA
>CAYTSL010000019.1:0-15555 GCA_964440415.1 uncultured Flavobacteriaceae bacterium | reverse complement strand
AAAAAGTTACAGAGAAGGCAAGGGGAGTTTGGAGATTTTTTAAAAACTGAAATTCCTTATTTTTATTTTGTCGGCATTTTTAATCCTAGTTTTAACCAATTCAAGATCTCTAATATAAATTGTATTGTATTGGTCCTTCCTGTAACTTTTTAATAATTCTATTTCTCTTTTAAAAGGTATATATTTATATGGTTTAAAGCCATACGAATAAATCAATTGGTGAATATCTTCATCATCAATTTCATATTGTGTACCAAAAGAATTTAATTCGATTTGAATAACGTTTAAGGCTGGACTTTTCAAAACTAGTTTTGCTCCATCTAAAACAAATTTTTCAAACCCTTCAACATCTAGCTTAATGAAATTTATTGGTTCATTTATTAAATCATCTAATGAATAAACTTTTACTTTTATAGAATTGGGAACCTCTTTATCGACAACATGGTTCATTGAATCTTTGTCATCTGTAAAATAAAGAGCACCATTTTTGTTACTCAATCCTATATTATAAAGCTTGACTTTATCTTGAATTTGATTTAATTCAACATTTCTTTTTAAATAATTAAAAGTTCTAGGTATAGGCTCAATAGCAATACTTTTACATTTTTTCTCACCAGAAGCCAGTATTGTATAGACCCCTACATTAGCTCCAATATCTAAAAATGTATCTTCATCTTTTAAATAATGCAATAAAAAACTCATTTCTTCAAATTCATGCAACCCAAAGTAAATATTAGGAATTATTCCACTAAGTCCTTTTTTAGCATAAAATTTTGTGTTATTTAAAAATGGATATATTTTTTCTTTATTAAATATAATTTGATGAATATTGAATTTAATATATCTATAATAGGCGCTAACTCTATCGTTTTTTGTTAATGGACTTTCATTGAATTTTTTACTAATCCATTTAAAGGATTTTATTGGACTTTTTGCCATTTATAATAGCTTAAAAAAAGTGATATTTAGAATTTATAAAAAAGGCCCAACTTTTTAGTTGAGCCTTTTTTACTAGTTTTTAATTTGACTTAGTTAGTTGTAGCCGACAGATTTTTCATTTCTTCCTCAATCATTTCATAGAATTGATCAATTTTAGGTAATACTACTATACGAGTACGTCTGTTCTTTGCTCTGTTCTCGGCAGTATCATTGTCAACTAAAGGCACATAATGACTTCGTCCTGCAGCTATTAATTGCCCTGGATTTACTCCTAACTCCTGTAAAACTCTAATTATAGAAGTAGAACGTTTCACACTAAGATCCCAGTTGTCTAATAAAGGTTCTTTTTTATAAGGAATATTGTCAGTATGTCCTTCTACCATAGCTTCAAAATCTGGTTTGCTATTGACAACCTTTGCAACTTTTGCTAAAACTTCTCTTGCACGAGTAGTTACGATATAACTACCAGTTTTAAATAATAATTTATCAGAAATAGAAATAAAGACTACACCTTTTTCAACATTAATTTCGATATCTGGATCGTTAATTCCAACTTCACGTTTTAAACTTGTAACAATAGCAAGTGTAACACTGTCTTTTTGAGTTAATGCATCTTGTAAACGTGTTATTTTTAAATCTTTTTCTTTTATACTTTCAAGTGTTTTTTCAACATTCGAAGCACCTTTTGAAGATAATATTGTTAGGTTATCGTTACTTTTACGTAAATCAGCAACTTGCTCCTGTAACGTAGTTGCTCTTGCAGTAGCCGCAGCTTCATCTGCCAAACATTTATTAAGCTTAACAGTTGCTGTGTTTAACAGATCTTGTGTGTTTTTGTTTTTTTCTTCTAACGCCGTAAATTCCTTTTTAGATACACATGAGCTTAAAAGTAATAGCGCTGAAAAACCAAATAAAATAAATTTTTTCATAAGTAATAATTAATAATGGATTATAATGTCAAAAGTATATAAAAAATACTAGCAATAACAATGATTAACAAAACTTTTACTAACTAATTTATAAACGATTGAATTTGTGTTTTTTTCTAATGAAATATGACCAAACAATGGAGTTCAAGGAGTAATAATTTTTTGATTGAGTCAGTGTTTTGCGTTGTTTTAGTAATGTTGACAAATGTCTATAAAAGCTGAAATGGGCCCGTATTATAGAAATAACATGAGCGAATTTAAATTCAAAAATAAATTTTATTCCAGCAATGCCATCCAAGATCAGTCTTACAAAAACAAGAATGAATAAATTACCTTGTGCATTCTTAACTATAGTATAAAGGCTATTCCTGAAATTTAAATATGTTTTTTTTGGATTCGAATTTTTTAAAGTGGCACCTCCAATATGATAAACTGAAGAACTGCCAACATACTTCACTTCATAACCCAAATTTTTAGCTCTCCAGCAAAGGTCAATTTCTTCCATATGTGCAAAATAAGCTTCATCCATACCATTTAGTTCTTCAAAAACTCTTCTTCTTATAAATAAGCAAGCACCAGAGGACCAAAATATGTCGGATATATCGTCATATTGGCCAACGTCTTTTTCAACCGTATTAAAAATTCTTCCTCTGCAATACGGATAACCATATTTATCAATGAAACCTCCGGCTGCACCAGCATATTCAAAATAGCTTTTGTTCTTAAAGTCTAATATTTTAGGCTGAATGACAGCAATGTTTGAGTCAGAGTTAAATGTTTGAAGTATTGGCGAGAGCCAATTTTTAGTGACCTCAATATCACTATTCACTAAACAAAAAACATCTTCTTTAACCTGCTTTAAGGCGTCATTATATCCCTTTGCATAACCTCCATTTTCAGAATTCTGAATTATTTTGACTGAAGGATAAGTTGATTTTAAAAAACTGATCGAATTGTCTGTTGAAGCATTATCTGCAACATAAATAGAAGCATCTTGAGAATGCTCAACAATAGATGGTAAGAATTGTTCAAGCAATTTCTTTCCGTTCCAATTTAGTATGACGACCGCAATGTTCATTGTTTATATTCGGGTATATCTTTTAAGAATTGATAACGTTCTTCTTTAAAATCCATTTGGCAATAATAATGATTTATTCCGTTTGTAACCATTAAATAGCTTGCTTTTAAAGCCATATTATAACGTGAAATCTGGTCAAATGTTGATTGATTGATATTAATCTTCGGAGATTTACATTCCACAATTAAATGTATTGTACCATCAGAATTAAACACAACAATATCATATCGTTTTTTGAGATTATTTAGTTTTAGCTCCTTTTCAACATTTATTAATGAAATCGGGTATTTTTTTTCTTGAATTAAGTATTGAATACAGTTTTGACGAACCCATTCTTCTGGTTGAAAAACAACAAATATTTTACGAATTTGGTCAAAAATAAGCCGTTTATTTTCGCTATTTTTGAATCTGAAGGTATATGTAGGGAAATTTAATTTCTGCACAACACAAATTTGGTGAATTTTTTTCTATGGACGAAGTTAAACAGCTTGTAACTGATATTAAAAAAGGAAATATAAAGCCCATTTATTTTTTAATGGGTGAGGAAGCATATTATATTGACAAGATATCAAGTTATATTGAAGATACTGTTCTGGCTGAAGAAGAGAAGGGATTTAATCAAATGGTACTGTATGGTCGTGATGTGACTATAGAGGATATTGTTGGAAATGCGAAACGTTATCCTATGATGGCGGAACGACAGGTTGTTATTGTAAAGGAGGCTCAAGATTTATCTAGAACTATAGAAAATTTAGTATCCTATGCAGAGAATCCACAACCAACCACGGTTCTGGTTTTGAATTATAAGTACAAAAAGCTTGATAAGCGTAAAGCACTATACAAATCACTCAAAAAAGTGGGAGTCGTTTATGAAAGTAAAAAACTTTATGAAAATCAAGTATCAGATTGGATTAGACGTGTTTTATCATCTAAAGATTATACTATCACTCCTAAAGCAGCACAAATGCTTGTAGAATTTTTAGGAACGGATTTGAGTAAAATTGATAATGAATTAGGTAAGCTACAGATTATTTTACCAAAAGGAAGCCAGATTACACCAGACCACATTGAAGAGAATATAGGTATAAGTAAAGATTTTAATAATTTTGAATTAAGAAAAGCCATTGGTGAAAGAAATGTGGTGAAAGCTCACCAAATAATTAATTATTTTGCAGAAAACCCGAAGGACAATCCAATGGTTGTAACAGTATCTTTATTATTTAATTTCTTCTCTCAATTACTTCATTTTCATGGATTGAACGATAAATCTCCCAGAAGTGTGGCATCAGCGCTAAAAGTAAATCCATTTTTTGTAAATGAATATTTGACAGCTGCTAAAAACTACCCTATGAAAAAAGTTAGTGCAGCAATCTCAACTTTGCGAGATTTTGATGTTAAAAGCAAAGGTGTAGGTGCTAATGCATTACCACAAAGAGATTTATTAAAAGAATTGGTAGTCAGGATTTTAAATTGAATACTTTTATTTAATATTTTTTTCCTTTAGATAAACACTATTTAATATTTTCCAGTGCAAACATTGCAGCTCCAATAATCCCAGCATCATTTAATAGCTGTGCAGGAATAACAGGAGTATCCAAGGTTAGATATTTTTTGAACTTATCCATTTTTTTACTGATACCTCCACCTATTATAAAAATTTCAGGGTGCATTATTTCTTCAATATGAGTTAAAACAAAATTCACACGCCTTCCCCATTCTTTATAACTTAAATCTTCTCTTTTACGTGCAGAATCTGCCGCAAAAGATTCCATAATATCACCCTGTTTACCATAGATTCTTCCTAATTCAAAATTAGATAAGAGTTCACCATTATAGAACACTCCAGAACCAATTCCTGTACCAAGTGTAATAGTTATGACCAATCCTTTTTTGTCTTTACCAGCACCAAATTTCATAACAGCTAATGATGCAGAATCTGCATCGTTAAGAACATAAAAGTCTTGATTGCAGTACTCTTTTAAAAGCTCATCTATTTGAGTGCCTTTCCAGGATTTATGCAAGTTTCCATATTGTAATGCTTTTCCGTTTTTAATTACGGTCGGAAAAGATACACCAACAGGTCCATTCCAATTTAAGTCATTAATTAACTCCATAACAACTTTGGCAACGGCTTTTGGTTTAGCGGGTTGAGGTGTAGGTATTCGTTTTCTTTCGCTAACTAATTTACCTGTTTCTACATCAACAATGGCTCCTTTTATTCCTGAACCTCCTATGTCTATACCTAGTAATTCCATAAAAATTCTATTAGTTGGGAACTAACTTAATAAAAGTTATACAAACCACCATGACAAAAATTCTGTAAATAGTTTTATTTATTTTATAAATCAACTAGTTGCAAAGTATAATCGTATTGCAAATCTTCATGCAATCCAGATATCTTCTTTTTAATAAAATCAATTTGCCTGTTATAAATATTGGTTAGAGTTACGTTTCTTTTTATAGATGGTTTAAACTCCTTAAGTTTTTTACAAAAGTAGAGTAGGAGCTCTACTTCGGTTTCTTTTTTTAAAGAGTAACGATTATATTTTTTAATAGACCGTAAAATTTTCCGAACACTTTTTTTTATATAGAAATAGCTGTTAGTATTTATAAGTTGGAATTGCTCATCAATTTCCTGTTTTATACCCTCAATATAGCCACTTTCATTATTGGCTTCAAATAGCAAGTATGAAAGCAATTCTTTGTTTTCTTTTTTAAAACGGGATAAACGTAGGCAAAGATTTACCAATTCATCATTGGAAAGGTACTTGAGTTCGTCCTTTAATTGTTTAACTGTAGCAGGTTTCATAATTAATTCTTGTTAAGATATAAAAAAGCCCTTAAAATAAGGGCTTTAAATAGTATACAATTAAGTTATTTATCTCAATTTTGGATAGTCTACTGGACTAGTTTCATGCATGACCTCATAAATTCCTTCAAAAATATCTTCAGCTGATGGTTTTGAGAAATAATCTCCATCTGTACCATAAGCTGGTCTGTGTTCTTTAGCGGTGATCAATTTTGGTTTACTATCTAAATACTGGTAACCATTTTGATTATTCAAAACCTCATTTAAAATATAAGCAGAGGATCCACCAGGAACATCTTCGTCAATAATAACCAAACGATTGGTCTTTGCCAAGCTTTTACATATATCATGATTGATATCAAATGGTAATAATGATTGGACATCAATGACTTCCGCATCAATACCAACTTCAAGCAATTCTTTTGCTACTTGTCGTACAATTCTAAGGGTTGACCCATATGAAACAAGTGTAATATCTGAACCTTGTTTCAATGTTTCTACAATTCCAATTGGAGTAGTAAATTCACCCATATTAATTGGGAGTTCTTCTTTTAATCTGTAACCATTTAAACATTCAACAATTAATGCAGGATCATCTGCCTGTAACAATGTATTGTAGAATCCAGCCGCTTTAACCATGTTTCTTGGTACTAAAACATGAATACCTCTTATTAGGTTTATAATACCACCTAATTGAGAACCTGAATGCCAAATTCCTTCTAACCTGTGACCTCTGGTACGAATAATAACAGGAGCTTTTTGACGTCCTTTTGTTCTATAATGTAAGGTTGAGAGATCATCACTAATGATCTGCATTGCGTACATTAAATAATCTAAGTATTGAATTTCTGCAATAGGGCGAAGTCCTCGCATTGCCATACCTATTCCCTGTCCCAATATTGTCGCTTCCCGTATTCCCGTATCTGCAACTCGACCAACACCAAACTTTAGCTGTAATCCTTCAAGTCCTTGGTTAACATCTCCAATATTTCCTGTATCTTCTCCAAACAGCAATACTTTCGGATATTTTTGAATAAGAATATCAAAATTATCTCTTATAATTATTCTGCCATCTACTTTTTGAGGCTTATCACCATAAACGGGTTCTATATATTTAATATTTAAAGCTCTGTTTTCTGACTCATTGTATAGATGAGAACTATAGTATGGTTGAACATTTTTAAAATAATCATTGATCCAATCAATAAGTTTTTGTTTTTCTAACGATTCTTCAGAAATAACATAGCGATTTGCTTTACGCGCTATAGAGATTACGTCCTTTCTTCCTGGCTCACTAAATTTCTTCAATTCGGTAATTAGCTTATCAATAAAAACCTTGTTCGGGCTTTTTAGAGCAAGGTTATCTAACAAGGATATAAGTTGTTTCTGCTCTTCAATGATAGGAGCTAAAAAATTATTCCAAGCAGCAGTTTTACCAGCCCTAACACTTTTTTTAATTTCTCTTTCAATTTCAATCAGTTCGTCATCACTTGAAATATCATTGGCTATAATCCATTGCCGCATTTTTAAATTACAATCATTCTCCTTTTCCCAATCTAATCGTTCTTTTGATTTATAGCGTTCATGACTACCTGAAGAGGAATGACCTTGTGGTTGCGTTAATTCTTCAACATGAATAATGACAGGGATATGTTCTGTTCTGGCAATTTCTGAAGCATTTAGATATGTCTGAATCAGTTCTACATAATTCCATCCCTTAACTTTCAGGATTTCATAACCCTTTTTATTTTCATCGCGTTTAAAGCCTATTAAAGCCTCGGAAATGTTCTCTTTGGTTGTATGATACTTTGCAGGAACCGAAATGCCGTATTCATCATCCCAGATGCTTAAAACCATAGGAACTTGTAGGACTCCTGCAGCATTTATAGTCTCAAAGAATAGGCCTTCACTTGTACTTGCGTTTCCAATTGTTCCCCAAGCTATTTCATCACCATTGTTAGAAAATTTAGAACCATCAATTTCTTTAATTTCTCTATATACTTTAGATGCCTGTGCTAACCCTAATAGTCTTGGCATTTGGGATGCCGTTGGAGAAATGTCTGCGCTTGAATTTTTTTGTTTTGTTAAATCTTTCCAATTACCATTTTCATCTAAACTATGGGTAGAGAAGTGTCCTCCCATTTGGCGACCAGCTGACATAGGTTCTTGTTTCAAATCTGTATTTGCATACAATCCCGCAAAAAATTGCTCAATTTTAAGCGCGCCAATACACATCATGAAAGTTTGATCTCTGTAATAGCCAGAGCGAAAGTCTCCATTTTTGAAAGCCTTAGCTAAAGCAAGCTGAGGTACTTCTTTTCCATCTCCAAATATTCCAAATTTAGCCTTACCTGTTAGTACTTCACGTCTACCAAGTAAACTGCATTCTCTACTAGTTACCGCAATTTTATAATCAGCGATAACCTCTTTTTTGAAGTCTTCGTAAGTTATATTTGCAGTTAACTCGGGATTGTCTTGCATAGCTTTTTATTCGTTGGCGCAAATTTAGTTATTATTTAAACTTTGTGCAATTGTATAAAATGTTAAAAACATTATCGTATTTTCAAAAAAACTGAATATTATTGTGAATAATTTAAAAATATAATCGAGAATAACAAATGTATTATTAATAATTTAACTGGTTGAGACTCTATTTTAAACGTATTCTGAATTTATTTTTTCCAAAACGTAATTTAATACCATCTTCTGGAGAACAATCCAAATAGCGTTTTTGGATCTACGGTAAAAACAAATCGAATTTTCTCATTGTATTTGGGTTGTGCTATTTCCCAGCCTAAATTGGAATAGACAGGAAAGTAAATTTCAAAATAATCTTGAACCAAGTTTACACGAATACCTGAATCATAAACAAATTTAGCGCTCTGATTTTTGTTTTTGACTATTCCTATATCACCATAAGCCTGAATATAATTCCATATAGAAGTACTGGCGTTTAAGGTAGAAAGCCACTGATTAGCAAATGGCGTGTCTAGTTTGGATTTGAACCCACCTTCAGCTATAATTATCTGTTGACTAAATATTCCTGAATCTTCAGATCTCCCTAAATAGTTAAAATCAAAAAGATAATCTGTTGGTCTGTCTAAAGCAAAACTAAAATAATCAGAGCTTAGATCATTTTTATTGTTTAAGAAAGTTCCGGCAAAAAGTCTGATATTTAATTGTCTGTTACTCTTAAATAGCCTTCTAAATTCATAATTGAATGAAACTTTACTGAAGGTTTGTGATACTTGAAAGTCGGCAAACCATCTGGAAAAATTTACTAATCCTGGATTGCTATTCACATATCTTATATTATATACACCATAATTAGGTTCGGTTACATCTAATATATTATTAATATCTTCATCTCTATTAATATTAACATATCTGAAATTTAGAATTTCTCTTTTATTAAGCCTTAAATCTGAATTGTCTTTAAAGTAAAAACTAATATTAGGTGTTAATTTGGTCACAAACAAATCTTCAGCGTAACTAGAATAGCTAGCTCCTAATCCATAGTAAATTCTATATAAACGTTTTTTATTTTCAAGGTATTGATTATACTGCACCAATGTAGAGCCAGTTAGTGATCTAGATTTTGTGGAGTATTGCGGTGCAAATTTATAAACAAAGGCCTTTTTTAAAATTGTCTTATTATATATCTTCATTCCTAGCCTTATACCATCATAAATATTTCTATATTCAATTATCGGCATAAGAAATAGTTGATTATAATCTGGGTCTTCAACATCTTTAAAAAGTCTAATTTGAAGTGGTTTATTGAATAATGAAGATTTTAAAGACTTGGTATTGTTTCTTAAATTCAATTCAGGGATTATTTGGTTTTCATTCAACACCAGTCTATCTGCATCATTTTTTGGAATAGTTATAGTGGTTTCATCTTTTACATCTGCAATCCAGGTTTTGTATAATACCGAATCCTTTTTCATGGCAAAAAGAGAAATTGGTACATTACTGTCTCTTTTATTTTTAACAGTTACCCTTAATGAATCTTTAACCTTTTGAACATCAACTATTTTAAAATCAATTTTTTTGGTGGTTGTCAAATAGTCTTTAAAGAACCAATCGATATCTTTGGAAGATCGAGATTTTAAAAGAGATTCAAATTCATCTGGAGATGTTGGTTTTAATTTATTTTCAACCAAATAGTCTTTAATTGTTGTATCAACAATACTATCATTTATGTAATCAGATAAATACCTTAAGCCAATTCCTGCTTTGTATTTACTGGCTATATTTTTATTGAACTTTAGTAAAGAGTCCTTTTGCATAGTCAAAGGTTGATCTAGAAAAGGTCTTGCCATATTCATAAATAAAAAGGCATATTGATCATTAAATTCTAGATCAGCTGCATGAAATGAACGTAATCCCCAGATTTTTGCCAAGGAACCCATTAGCTTGATCTTTGGATAATATTCATCAATATATTTCATTAAAAAATACGTTTGTAAACCATCTGACATCCAATAGTCTGTTCTTGGATTTACTAGAAGGGTATTACTTAAGTAATTCCTTAAAGCTGTTTTTAACAATTTAAGTTCATATTGAAAGTGATCTGGAAAAGGTCTGATAAAATTTGGCAAAAGGTTTAACCCATAAATTGGGTCTTTTTTATATTCAACATTCGTTAATAATAGTTTTCGAT
Source organism: uncultured Flavobacteriaceae bacterium (assembly GCA_964440415.1). Lineage (GTDB taxonomy): Bacteria > Bacteroidota > Bacteroidia > Flavobacteriales > Flavobacteriaceae > Site-B1. The sequence continues at coordinate 5,134 of CAYTSL010000019.1, read as the reverse complement.
GTGGATATTTACCCAAATTGTCATGTAAGAATTGAGCGACTCTATCGGTTATTAGAACCTTATCTAGTGCTGCTAGTCCTTCATCCTCTATGTTGGTTTCCAGTGTAAAAAAATCGGTGTCTACTATTTTGAAAGATGGAATTCTAGTCAAAAACAATTTGGTATCTAGTCTGTTCTCACCATACAAAGTCATAACTTGATTGACCTTGTTAAGTTTTAAATCAACAATATCTAATTCTGATATCAGCAAATAATTTCTTGGATATTCGATTTCAAAAGTGAGAGTTGCTTTTGGCACGTAGAGATCGTCTAGATTCTTATTACTGTAATAATGCCATTTACCATTGTAAATTGCAGGAGTTATATACCAGTTTTTTAATTTAAAATCAAAGTTATTCGTAACACCAAACCTAGTAAAAGTATCGCTAGGCACTTGCACTATATAATTTAGAGTGATCTTATAAGATTCATTTGGTCCTATTGGATCTTGAAGGTCTACTTTTATAATGTCTAATTGATCTGCAAGTCTTGTAAATTGTAATTCAGAATTTTTATCATTCTTTAGGGATGTCACTACAGTAAATCCTCTTTGATCGTTTCTGGCAAAATGAAACTTATTACTAAATTCTTCTTCGAAGCGTTTGGCTAGAGGTGTAGATTTTGTTGAGTAACTATTGCTCCAATCATTTAAATATATTGACTTTAAAGTATCGCTTGATGAATTGACGTATTCAATTGCTTGAGTTATTCTAATCTGTTTATTTTCAACATCAAAATAAGCCTTAAGGTCTATTGTATTCTGACCAAAAGAACTAATACTAACAAGTATAAATAAGAGAATATGTAATGATCGACAATTCAATTTGCTTTAATAAATTTTAGTGGTTTGAAAGATTTATCGTTCTCAATTAACAAATAATATAGACCATTCACCAAAGCGGAAAGATCTTCAGTAATTAATGATGAGTTTTCGATAGCAATTGTTTTAACTTTTTGCCCTAATGTATTGTAAATAAATATATATTTAGATGAAATTAAACCAAAATTAACTTTTAAACTTAATTCATCAACTATTATATTTCCTCGAATTAGTGATAGTGGAATTTGTTCTGAAGGCTTATTAATATCTAATGTTTGATTAGTATTTATTTGTAGAGTAACTGGAAGATGATCACTAAAATTATAGAGTGCATTTCTTTGATTGACCGAAAATTCACTACCACTGCAACTGGAAGAATTTATTGCCTGATTAAAACAAGACGGATTATTGTTATTACCATAAACTTGATAAGAACCATTAACATAATATAATTCTGTGTTGGAAAGCATGTTTTCTGATGTCATTATAAAGTCGAACCGATCGTCAAAACCTCCAGAAGCTCCGCCGAGACTTGTGGTCGTGCGAGTAGATTGTGTAAATACATCTAAATAATTAATATTAGTATGCCAGCTTCCTATTCTATTAATAGGATCGACAAACGTTATAGTATTGGTATTGTCCAATAATTCTTGAAAAGCAGGTTCAGATGAGCTGTAAACATTAAAATCTCCAGCAAGTAAAACAAAACTGCTGCTATCAAAATTATTAGAGGGGTTGCTTAAATAACTTTGGAGATCATTCACCATTTGCAATCTTAAATTCTCGTCATCATCTGTTGCTTTTAAATGACACACGAAAACTTCTAAAAATAAAGGATTGGTTGATTGTTCTAAAGTATTTAGTTTTAAAGAATACCCATTAAAATCTCGATATATAGTAGTGACTTGGTCTTGAGATTCTAAAACAAATTTCGAGCTATCATAAAAAATTAGATTTTGCAGATCATTTTGATTACCAAACCCATCATCAGAAGTATTTAGTATAAAATTCGCCATGGTATAATTTGGATTGATATTTTTCATGGTTGCTAAAATACTAGTAGCTCCGTCCACATTATTTAATTCACAGACCATAAATAAATCCGGTTGATAATCATTCAGAATAAAATCAAGATGCTGAATTCGACTTGCGGGTTCCTGTAACGGAAAATTCAGTAAATTATAAAACATAACTTTAAACGTTTCTTGCGAAAAAGAGTTCAAGCAAAATAAACACAAAAGAATAAAGATAGATTTTGGGAATTTCATGTCTTTATTAAAAATTAGGACTCAAATCAAATTCTTTATAGAATGAATCCAGTATATAGGTAACTTCATCAGCAGTATCTACAAGATGAATAAGATCAAGATCCTTGGGACTAATATTTCCATTTTTCTCTAATAGTGTTCCTTTTATCCAGTCAAACAAGCCTTCCCAAAAATCTCTACCAACAAGTATTATTGGGAATAATACTATTTTTTTTGTTTGAATTAGCGTTATTGCCTCAAACAACTCATCTAGTGTTCCGAAGCCACCTGGCATAACAACAAAACCTTGTGAGTATTTTACAAACATAACTTTACGCACAAAGAAGTAATCAAAGTCCAAGCTTTTATCAGAATCGATATAAGGATTATCATGTTGTTCAAACGGCAGATCAATATTTAAACCAACAGATGTTCCTCCACCTAAATGAGCTCCTTTATTACCAGCTTCCATTATTCCAGGACCGCCACCAGTAATTACTCCGTATCCAGCTTCAACAATTTTTTTTGCTACATTTTCAGCTAACTCATAATACTTCTCACCTGGTTTTGTTCTTGCAGAACCAAACATGGATACACAAGGACCAATTTTACTTAATTTTTCATAACCACTAACAAATTCACCCATGATTTTAAAAATGGCCCAAGAGTCATTGGTTTTTATTTCATTCCATCCTTTATGGTTTTTTTCTGATCTCATATATCGTTATATTTTATGCTAATTTAATTCTTTTTTAAGGAAAACTGCAGTATAACTTTTCTTGTGTTTTGCAACTTGTTCGGGTGTTCCTGTTACTATAATTTGTCCGCCACCTTTTCCACCTTCAAAACCAATATCAATAATGTGGTCTACCATTTTTATTACATCCAGATTATGTTCAATTATTACAACAGTATTGCCTTTGTCCACGAGTTTATTCAATACAAGCATAAGAACCCTGATATCTTCAAAATGCAGACCTGTAGTAGGTTCATCTAAAATATAGAACGTATTTCCTGTATCTCTTTTGCTTAATTCTGTAGCCAATTTAATTCTTTGTGCTTCACCTCCTGAAAGAGTTGTGCTTTGCTGCCCAAGTGTAATATAACCCAAACCAACATCTTCAATAGTTTTAAGTTTGTTATGGATTTTCGGGATATGTTCAAAAAAGTTAACAGCTTCTTCAATCGTCATATTCAAGACATCACTAATTGATTTCCCTTTGTATCGTATTTCTAGAGTCTCTCTGTTAAAACGTTTTCCTTGACAGGTTTCGCATTCAACATATACGTCTGGAAGAAAGTTCATTTCAATAACCCTCAAGCCACCACCTTTGCAGGTTTCACACCTTCCTCCTGTAACATTAAAACTAAATCTTCCTGGTTTATATCCGCGAATCATAGCTTCAGGAATTTTGGCATATAAACTTCTTATTTCACTAAAAGTCCCTGTATAAGTAGCTGGATTACTTCTTGGTGTTCTTCCAATAGGGGATTGATTGATGTCAATGACCTTATCAATATGTTTTAATCCGTCAATGCTTTTATAAGGCATGGGTTTTTTAACACCATTGTAAATATGAGCGTTTAAAATAGGGTAGAGGGTTTCATTGATCAAAGTAGATTTTCCGCTACCAGAAACGCCTGTAACACCTATCATTTGGCCGAGAGGAATTTTAATAGACACATTTTTTAAATTATTCCCTGTGCACCCTTTTAGAACAATATTTTTAGCATTACCTTTTCTTCTCTTCTTGGGAACTTCAATTACTTTAGTTCCGTTTAAATAGTCAGCTGTAAGAGTTTTATGCTCTTTGAGTTCATCTGGTGAGCCTTCACTTATTATTTCTCCACCATGTTTTCCTGCTCTGGGACCAATATCAATAACATGGTCTGCTCGTTCTATCATTTCTTTATCATGTTCTACAACTATGACCGAATTTCCAATGTCACGAAGTGACTCAAGCGAGTGAATCAATTTGTTATTATCTCTTTGATGCAGGCCAATGCTTGGTTCATCTAGAATATAAAGTACACCAACCAATTGGGATCCAATTTGTGTTGCTAAACGAATACGCTGTGCTTCACCACCCGAAAGTGATTTGGAGCTTCTGCTTAGTGATAAATATTCCAATCCAACATCAACCAAAAATTGAAGTCTGGTTTTAATTTCTTTTATGATTTCTTCAGAGATCTTTAATTGTTTCTCTGATAGTTTAGATTCTAATTCATAAAACCATTTTGCAAGATCGACAATATCTTTACTAGCTAATTCTGATATATTTTGGTTGTTAATTTTAAAATAAAGGGATTCTTTTCGCAATCTGGAGCCTTCACATTCATCACAAATGACCTTATCCATGTATTCTTTTGCCCAGCGCTTTAATGAAGTCGAATCGGTTGTTTTAAATTGATTCTCTATAAAGTTAGCAACACCTTCAAAGTCAATTTTGTAATTTCTTGTGATACCCAATGTTTTGCTATCTACAGAAAATTTTTCATTTCCTCCAAAGAATATCATTTGTTTCGCTTCTTCTGGTATACCCTTAAAAGGATCACTCAAATTGAAATTGAATCGTTGAGCAATAAGCTCGAATTGTTTAAAGATCCAGCTATTTTTCTCCGGACCATGCGGAGCCAAAGCACCGTTTTTTATGGAAAGGGTTTTGTCTGGTACTATTTTATTTTCGTTTACCTGATAAAGATTTCCAATTCCATTACATTTTGGACAAGCTCCTTTTGGTGAGTTGAATGAAAAATTATTTGGTTCCGGATTTGGGTAAGAAATCCCACTTGAAGGACACATTAAATTACGGCTGAAATAGCGTGATTCATTTGTGTCCAGATCAATAACCATGAGCACATTATTCCCATGGTACATTGCAGTATTAATTGTTTCCGTCAGTCTTTTATCATTGTCAACAGACTCATCAATTTTCAACCTATCAATTACAATTTCTATATCGTGAGTCTTGTATCGGTCTAATTTCATGCCTTTAACAAGATCTCGGATTTCTCCATCAGTCCTAAC
>CAYTSL010000018.1:0-15671 GCA_964440415.1 uncultured Flavobacteriaceae bacterium | reverse complement strand
GTAGAATTGATAAATATCTATTTTTCATAACATAATTTTTTATTTTCTCCTGATGTAAATCGGAGCTTGAAATTTTGATATAGTATGAATTATAGTGCGTTATTTACCTCGCAGACATTCAAATAAACAAAAATTCAAAATGATTATTCTATTTTCACAAAGATATAAGATTTCAAATTATATCTTGTTAATTTGGAGATATAATTGGATAAACCTCTCTTTTAGATCAGGTCACATTGATATAAAATTATTCGGTATTTGTGTTTTTTTGTACTAAATATACTTTGGCTTTGGCTATTGGTATTGGCAAGCGATTTTAAAAACAAGGGATATGGTATTAAAAACAACAAAATCCTTATAAATAAAGGGTTTATTACGCTATTATTATGCTTTAAGTATATGTTTATTAATAGCGGTTACTTTCCCCAATACAAAATGTATTATATCAATGGTTATAGTGATTTGCAATAGTTGAGGTACAAATAGGGTACAATCCTATACTAAAAAACAATTAGTCCACAATACAAAAAAGGAAACTATGAATTTTAGTTTCCTTTTTTGTAGTTTAAAATTTTATTGAATATCCGCCCTTGTAATTTTAATTTACAGAAGGATGCATTGCAACTTGTATATTAGCACAATACCCTACTACATCAGAGTCTGGATATAGAAATGGACCTGATGGATAACCACTAGTACAACCACCATTAATAGTTTGTATTTGTTCAGGTATCATTCCCGGTTGAGCTGGTCCATGAGTACGTAATGCCATATGAACTTCAGCTGTTAGCGGGTTATTAAAAACTTTCATGTTATCAAAAATATCCCCAACGCTTATATGTCCAGAAAAATTACCTTTCCCACTTCCACCTACAATGTGACCAGCAGCATTAGTAGAAGATGGTGGGCCCGGAGCATCTCCAAAGACTACAAACCACAAAGTATAAGCATTTCCTGGTATTAACCCATCAGTTTTAAAGTTTACTGTAATACCTTTTTTATTTCGATGAATAGTTGATGAAGTTCCCTGAATCTCATTTAAGTTATGATCCATAATTAGTACTGTAGATTTGTTTGTTTTAGATTTTGACTTGTTTGATTTAGATAAAATGTCGACATCTTGAGCACCATTAATGGCGTCAGTAAAAGGTTCGTTACTACATGACATTGAAAACATCATCATAGCAATGAGAAAAAGTTTAATACTGTTTTTCATAATTTGTTGGTTTTAGTTAATAAATATTCTATTAATTGAATACAAAATTTATGCCTGCTGCAAAGGATTGCTTATATGTATTTTCGAAATCATTATTTGCATATTCTATAGAATCAAACGTTAACCAGGGATATTGCTTGTCTTCAATCAACTGGATTAATGCTCTGCTTAAGGCTTGAGGATTGGTGAAAGTATTGCCTGATGAAAAAGAATAATGTAGTTTTTTGTTTGATATATTTGCCGGAAAATTATCGTTTTGAAACATAGTTGTTACTGGAATAGTGGCAAAATCAGGCATATCGGTTGCAATAAAATTATCAAATACAGAGTTTACCGGATCCTCAAGAAGCATCGTCATAATTACTACACCCGCTTGAGTACCTCTGCCAATAAAAGTTCTGGACGTACTATTGGTGTAGTTAGCATCAACATATGTTGTCATATTTTTAAAAATATCATAGTAATCTTGATACACATCTGTAGCTTCAGGATCCATTAGTGGAGTTAATGTAACAACCAACGCATCAAAATTTGAGCGTACCTGTACAGCATTAATTACCTGTTGAAATTCATCTGTAGCTACATTAACAGTCTGTTCTTTATAATCTATTAAATAGATAGCGGGTAAATTGCTATTTGTTTCATATGAGGCAGGTAAATATATATTTCCTGGTAAATCTACTCCATTTGATGAAAATGTAAACGTCTCTGTTGTCGAAGTTGTCGAGGATGGTTGATTTTCCTCATCGTCTGAATTTGAACATGAGGTAATAGTTAATGTCAACATAACAACCCACATTAATAATTTAATTGATTCTTTCATGATTTATAGTTTTAATATTAGTAAGACTGTTTTAAAGGCCGTTAAGCAGCCTTTACTAACGTTTAATAAATTAAGTGTTTAACCTATATAAGCACTTTAATTACGATATGAAAATAGAGATTCAATAAAGGATGGGCTTGGACTATTTTTTCAATTTATAGGGCTATTTTTTCAAATAGTATAAAATACTTGTACTATTATTGCAAAAGGTAGAATATTATTTACATAAATAAATGATTATCAACTATTTATACAAGTCACTTGGTGCAAAGCCAAATTCTTCCTTAAAAGCACGAGTAAACCATGATGGGTCGTTAAAACCAACTTCATATGAGATCTCTGAGATGGTTTGATCCGTAGTTAATATCAATTCTTTGGCCCGCTGCAATCTCACAGAACGAATAAAAATTGCTGTTGATTTACCGGTAATAGCTTTTAATTTACGGTAAACCTGAGATTCACTGAATCTTAACCTGTGGGCCAATTGAGCCGACCCAAAAGAATGATCGCTTATATGTTCATGTATCTGTTTAATAACTTTTTTAAGGAAACTGGCTTCGGCACCTTCAACCTGTTTTTTTAACAGCTTTACATAGGAATCATTTTGTACCCGTTTCATCAAATTTTGACGTAATAACATTAATTGGTTTAATCTTGTAAATAATTCAACTTTACTAAAAGGCTTGGTTAAATAGGCATCTGCTCCATGTGACAAGCCACTAATACGATCTTGCAAAGTGGATTTTGCTGTAAGAAGAATAACAGGAATATGGTCAGTTCTCTCATCGTTTTTAAGTGTTAAACAAACCTCTAAACCATCCTTACCGGGCATCATTACATCAGATATAACAATGTCAGGTATTCGTTCGTATGCCATTTTTAGACCTTCAATACCATCTTTGGCGTATAAGACATGATACTTTTCTACAAGACATATTTTTAAATACTGGGCGACATCTTCATTATCTTCAATGATAAGGGCGATTGGTAATTCTGTATTTTCATCTGTTTCTTCTTCCAAGACGTTTATAGTTTCGTTTAACTCAACTATTTGTGGTTTATATGGCAATGAAACATCATTTGTCATTGCTGCATTTCTGGTAATTGGTAATTGTATTATAAATTCACTTCCCTTGCCTAATTTGCTTTTTACACTAATATTTCCGTTCATCAACTCGACCAACTCTTTAGTCAATGCCAGTCCTATTCCTGTACCTTCTTCAGGTCTAGTTGACGAATTATCGACTTGATAGAATCGGTTGAAAATATTTTCTAATTCATCTTTAGAAATGCCTGCACCGGTATCTTTCACCTTCAAAGAAAAATATGATTTTTCTTTATTACCGATTCGATTCAAATGCACAATTATTTTACCTCCTGCCGACGTATATTTTATCGCATTTGAAAGTAGATTTATAATGACCGTAGATAATTTTGATGAATCAAAATCCATTATTAAATCATCTATTTCGGCATAAACGGTTAGTTTTATTTGTGAGGCCTCTGTTGTAGAATTAAAACTTTCGCAAAGATATTTTACAAACGGTATGATATCAGATTGCACTGGAGTTAATTTCAATTTCCCACTCTCTAGTTTGCTCAGATCCAGCATTTGAGTCACTAAATTGTTTAATCGAGTACTGTTACGGTTGATGACCCCCAATCCTTTACTGAGCCATTTGTCAGGATTCTCTTTGATCTGTTCAGACATTCCGGAAATAACTGTTAGAGGCGTGCGGAATTCATGCGTAATATTGGTTATAAGTCTGCTTTTTGCAACGTCAAGATCTTTAAGACGTAACGATTCCGCTTTTTCCAATTTTCGATTTAACTGAAAACGATAAAATGAATATAAAAGCCCCATTCCTAATAAAAAATACAATATATAAGACCACCATGTTCCCCAAATGGGTGGAGCAATAAAGATTCCTAATTGTTTTATTTCTCCCCAATCACTTTTAAAAGTGCTCCCTTTAACCTGAAATATGTATTTACCAGGCGGTACTTTTATGTAGGTTGCAATAGGTTCCAAACCAACGGTACGCCACTTTTCTTCATAGCCCTCAAGTCTGAACTGAATTCGATTTTTTTGAGGTTCTTTAAAATCTAGGACTGAAAATCTAAGTGAAAATGTATTTTGGTTATATTTTAATTGGATTTCAGAGTTATCAATTATGTTTCTACTGTAGACGTTCTTCTTTTCACCAGTGTCATTCAGTAATTCAAAGCCAGATATAATTGCTTTAGGTGCAGAATTACCTCGATTGCTACTAAATACTACAGGATCAAAGCATTGAAACTCCCTTTCACCACCAAAATATATGAGCCCATTAGCATCCTTAAAGATAGTTTGTTTATAACCCGGAAAGTTCCTAATGGTATTCATAGCCACTGTTTTGACATTAGAAATGCCAATAAGGGGATCAAAAAATGATATTTTTTCTCCAATTAACCAAAGAATACCTTGATTATCCAATATCATGCACTTAAGCTCTTCTGACTCGAACTGATGAGTTTGATAGATCTCTACAAGGCTATTTGATTTGACAACTTTTATCAGATACCTTGAATTACAAATCCAAATATTGCCATTTGCGTCTTCCTCAATGTTTCTAACTTCTCTATCAACAAGATTCAAGTCATTTGTAGTTAGATCGATATTTAATGAATGAAATTTACTTTCACTTTGATCAAAATAACCGATGACGGGAGGTAATTGTTTTATTTTGATTCCTGTACCTACAATCCATATCTTACCATCTTTCGATTGATTCAATTGACAATTATACCCTGATCCTATATCATTATTGCTTAATGAAGAATATTTATACCTCATGAATCTATCTTGAACAGGATCATATAGATTCAGATCGCCTTTAGCAGTTACCATCCAGATTTGACCTTGATCATCCTTCAATATGTCTGAAACAGAACCCTCTCCAATACTAAGTTCATCTTCTGGATCATGCACATATATCTTTAAGTTTCCATTTGCAGGATTGAAATTGATTAATCCAGGCAGCAGTTTTCTAGTCATCCATATTCCTTCTGAACTATCAACTACAATTTTTGAGATCATCTTTAAAATTTGATCATTGGTTAATAGAGTTTTATCTAAAATAGTGTTGTTGATATTAGACGTAGATATTTTAATCGATTTAGGTTTGAAAAACCGCTTCGCTTTTGATTTTAAATCGAGTTGATATAATTCTTTTTCTTTGGTACCAACCCATAATTTGTTATCACTAGATTCACCAAATGAACCCGCAAAATTACTAATTGAAGACAGCTTATAACTAGAAAAATTCCTTTTTTTTATTTTGAAAACAGTACTTTCAGCACCGGTTGTAGATCCCCACAAAGTACCATCTCGTGATTGAGTTAAGCTCCATATATATTTTTCCGGTAAACTCTCAGGATCATTTTTATCAGATTCATAGACTTTTGTAAGCCCGGTATCTGGATCGTAATATATTAAACCGCCATTATAGTAACCTATCCATAATTTCTTTTGTTGGTCTTCATGGATGACTTGAACAAATGTATTCGTTTTACTAGATTTGATAGGGATACTCAATTGGTAAGATATTAATGATTCATTCAAAAACCTTTCAAAGGAGCCTTTTTGCCTGTCCATTTTATGGAGACCTCCTACAGTCGTACCTACCCAAAGATTTCCTCTTGAATCTTCAAATAGTTCGGTTATGATATTCGATGTCAAACTATTTGGGTCAGCAGGGTCATGTAAATAATTTACAAAATCATCAGTTTTAGGTCTATATCGGTTGAGTCCGCCTAGGGGTGATTGGTCCCACCAAAGCCCTGTACCAAACCATAATATACCTTCAGCATCTTTAAATATTGTTCGGCAAATGTTATGACTTAAGCTGTTAGGGTCATCAGAATTATGTAGATACTGTTTGAATATTCCTGTTTTTCTATTTAGTTTATAAACACCATAGTGTGTACCTAACCAAATAATACCTTCATTGTCCTCTGCGATTGAGGCAAGGGCATAAGCATCTTGGTTTGTGGGCATTTCTGGTGGATAATCGTAATGGTGAAAAGTCTCTGTTTCATAGTCAAAACGGTCAAGAAGTGCCTTTTCCCCCCCCCATCCCACGCTCAAGAAAAGTGAGCCATCTTTAGCAAGGTATATATGCTCAACATAATTACCTCCAATCGAGGTGGAGTCTGCTGGATCATGCCTATAAGTTTTAAATTGGAAACCGTCCCATCTATGCAGTCCATTTTTAGATGCGAACCACATAAAGCCATAATGATCTTGTGCTATAGATTGTACACTATTACTTCTTTGACCGACTGGTAATTGAAATTTTTCAAAACTGAAAGTGGAAGTAATCGAATCCTTTTGTGAATACCCGTATACTCCCATTAAAAAAAAGGAAACTACGAAAACAATACTCAATAAACTTCCATTTGGTTTCATAGCTGTGCTAATTAAGCTTAACTGGCAACCTATAGAATGCCTAATGAATAAATGATAGGCGCTAGTCTATCAATTTACCATTTATTTTTTAAACAATCGTACGTTGGAACGATTTAGGTAGGCAAACAAGAATAATTGTAAATTCGGTTACCATGTTTTGATCCTTGATTATTACTTCACCAAGATTTTATAATTCAACTAATCAACTAAAATCAAAAATCATGAGAACTAAAGACAACAATCATTTTCCAAGAACCTTTAATAGAACAAAAACTTATGCCTGCTATAACGCAAGACGATTTAAATAAAAAAAATTATTGAAATTAACCATAGTCTATGAATATTCAAATCTCATGGTTGGTTTGGCAAGGGAGTATTTCTTGTGGGTAGTAATGAAAGTTTATTATTAGGGTTCTATTTCCATATTGAGCCTTACATATTGTCCATTTAGAGCGTTTCACAGTTGTATACTAAATTTAATATGTCAATAACTGTAATACTTTTATTTAAACAAGATACAAATGAGATAAAATATTGAATTTAAAGTTGCTCATAAAGCTATTTTTTTTGAATAATGTCTCTTAGATTACGTAATGATCAACTCTATTTATTTATGTTTTTCATAGTCTCTTACATAACAACTCATTATGAATATAAATGGATAGGGTGGTCAAAGTGAGCCACCTCGAATGAATTAAATTGAGCACTGTAAATAATTGTTAACTATATGATTTTCAATTATTTCCCGATACAAAAATTAGCAAATATGTTACCAAGTAGATCATCACTGGTAATTTCTCCGGTAATTTCACCAAAGTGATACAAAGCTTGTCTAATATCTATTGCCAAAAGATCTCCAGACAATCCAGAATCTAAACCGTTTTGTACTTTTTGTATCTCTTCTAAAGCTTTTAATAAAGCATCATAGTGACGTGAGTTGGTCACAATTGTATCGTTATTTCGTAAAGCTCCAGTATTGACGAACTCTAAAAGTTTATGTTTTAATTCATCCACTCCACTGTTTTCTTTTGCAGACAAGAGAAAAACATCTGGAATCAAATCTTTAAGATTACTTTTTTGAGCCTCGTTAAGTTGATCGACTTTATTCGCAATAATAAGTATGGACTTTTGATGGAATTTATTTTTAATTTTTTCAATTTCAGTGATGATACTGCTAACTGAAGACTGATTACTGCCTACTGAAGCACCATCAAATAAATAAATAACCACTTGAGCTTGAGTTATTTTTTCAAAGGTTTTTTTAATACCTATGCTCTCAATAAAATCTTTAGTTTCTCTTATCCCAGCAGTATCAATGAATCTAAAATTAATTCCACCTATAATAATTTCATCCTCTATAGAATCTCTAGTTGTTCCCGCTATATGACTAACAATTGCACGTTCTTCATTTAACAGTGAATTAAGCAAAGTAGATTTACCAACATTAGGTTCTCCTACTATAGCAATTGGAATTCCATTTTTAATAACATTACCAACCGCAAAACTGTCAATCAATCGTTTTAAAACATTTGTTATCCTGCTTATTAAATCCTGAAACTGATCTCTGTTGGCAAATTCTACGTCTTCTTCTGCAAAATCTAATTCTAGTTCTATTAAGCTTGCAAAATTGAGCAATTCATCTCTTAAATGTTTGATCTCTGAAGAAAAACCTCCACGCATTTGCTGCATAGCTATTTGATGGGAAGCTTCACTATCACTCGCAATTAAATCTGCTACTGCTTCAGCTTGGCTTAAGTCTAATTTTCCATTCAAAAAGGCACGCAATGTAAATTCACCAGGATTAGCCATTCTGCATCCGTTGCGCAAGAATAACTGAATAATTTCCTGCTGAATATAAGGACTCCCATGGCATGATATTTCAATAACATCTTCACCTGTATAAGAATTGGGATTTTTAAAAACTGAAACTAAAACTTCATCTAAAATTTTATCCTTATCAACAATATGCCCTAAATGGATAGTATGGGATCTTTGATCTGATAATCGTTTTTCAGAAACCGATTTGAAATGACCATCAACCAAAGGGATAGCCATATCGCCAGACAATCTTATTACTGCAATTGCTCCTACTCCAGAAGAAGTGGCTAGTGCTATTATTGTATCCATTGGTTTCATTGTTGCAAAAGTACTAAATTGACTTTATAACAGTCATCAATTATTTTTATTGATTAAGAAAATCTTTACAATTAAAACAATTATAACTATTATATTTGCGGGAATTTAAATTTTAAATTACTTATGAAAAGGATAGCTAGCATTTTAATAATACTTCTGACTCTAATTTCCTGTCAAACAGAACCAAAAGGATACCAAATCTCTGCCAAAATAGATGGTGTTCTAAATGGAAAAAAGGTTTCTCTTAGAGCCATAAAAAACAACCAGCCAGTTTTGTTAGATACAACGGTTATTAAAGATGGAGCGTTCACATTTGAAGGATCAATAGTTGAGCCGGATATTCATATTATGGAGATACAAGGTGTTCAAGGACGTTTGCCGTTTATTCTGGAAAATAAAAATCTAGATATCTTACTTTATAAAGACAGTTTAGCATTGTCTAAAATAGAAGGCAGTAAAGAGAATGATGTTGCACAAAGTTATATGCACGCTGTGTCTAAATTTAGAAAAAAGAATGATGTCCTTATGATTCAATTTAATGAGGCTAAAAAGGCAAATGACACGCTGTTTTTGAAAAATTTCAGAAATAAGAGACAGGAATTAAAAATTGAAAATGATAAATTTAATTTAGATTTTGTAGAAGAAAACAGTAACAGTTTATTTGCTCTGTTTATGTTAGAAAATTTAGCTAAAATGAAAGCAATAGATGCAAAGGAGCTAGACAAATTCTATAATTCTTTCCCTTCTGATTTACAAGAGTCAAGTGTTGGTTTGCGAATTAAAGAAAAAATTGAGTCCACTTTAGCCACGGAAGTTGGATCTGTTGCACCAGACTTTACAGCACCTAATCCAGATGGTAAAGAAATTACTTTAAGCAAAATAAAAGGCAAAGTGACCATAATTGACTTTTGGGCAGCTTGGTGTGGTCCCTGTAGAAAAGAAAACCCAAATGTGGTTAAAGTTTACGAGAAATATCATGAAAAAGGTTTAGAGATTATTAGTGTTTCCCTAGATGGCAATTCAAGACAAAAAGAACCTAGAAGTGCTTGGTTAAATGCTATAGAAAAAGATGGTTTAACTTGGCACCAGGTATCAAATCTGAATTATTTTAATGATCCGGTTGCCAAAAAATATAATATTCAATCCATCCCGGCAACTTTTATATTGGATAGTGAAGGAAAGATTATTTATAAAAACGTAAGAGGACCTGCTCTAGAGAAAACTATCTCTGAATTATTAGATTGATTAACAGGTGCTAATTCAACTTGCCTGTTCGCTGTAAAACAAACAAGAGAACAATTGGTATAGCCAGAAGAATAATCATGGTTAAATGCTCCGTAAAAAGCCATGGAGCTAACAATAAAGTTATAACATAGCCACCAATGGCGCCACCAAAATGCGCATCATGCCCAACATTGCCTATTTGTTTTTTCATTCCATAAATGGAATACAATAGATATGCAATACCGAAAACATATGCAGGAATGGGAATTGGGATAAAAAACAAGTACAAACTCATATCAGGATCAAAAAGAATTGACGAGTATAAGATACCTGTCACCGCACCACTTGCTCCTACTGCACTATAGTGATATTCATCTTTATGAAAATAGAGCGACAAAAGGCTTCCTGCCAATAGACTACCAAAATAAATAAGTAAAAATTTTAATTCTCCAACATTACGTAATACTGCATTAGCAAAAAAATAGAGGGTTATCATGTTAAACAGAAGATGTTGCGTATTCACGTGCAAAAACCCAGAACCCAACATTCTTATTTGCTCACCTCTTTTAATTGCTCCTATATTGAACTTGTATTTTTCAAAAAAAGTAAAATCACCCAATCCTTTATATGTGATTATAACATTGGCTGCAATTAGTAAAATGGTTACAATATTTAAACCGTACATTAATTGTATTTTTAGTGATGACGAAGATAATTGTATTTATTTTATAATTAATAAAAACTACTAATTATAACTTATCTTTGCGACTGCTAAATTAAAATTGCTAAATGCATTTAATTGCCTACATAATTATTTATCCTCTTTTATGGTTAATATCTATACTTCCGTTTAGGTTGTTATATGCCTTTTCAGATTTTTTATACTTCTTTATTTATACAGTTTTTGGTTATAGAATGAACACGGTAAAAAAGAATCTAAATCTTGTGTTTCCTGATAAGACTGATGAGGAAAAGAAAAAAATTATAAAGGTGTTTTATCATCATTTATGTGATATGATGGTTGAATCTATCAAGTCGATGACCATATCTGAAGCTGAAATGAAAAAACGATATACTTTTAAAAATTTAGATGTAATCTATGATTTAGAAAAGGAAAACAGAAGTATCATTTTAATGATTGCACATTATGGAAGTTGGGAATGGATTTTCATTCTTCAAACGTACATTAAACATAAAGGATACGCAGTTTACAAGCGTTTAAGAAATAAATACTTTGACAGATTAGTTAAACGAATTAGAGCTAAATATAATAGTGATTTAATTACTACAAAAGAAACTATACCAACTTTTTTGCGCGCAAAAGTTAACGATGAATCGGTAATTGGTGGATTTGCTTCAGATCAATCACCAAAAGCAAAAAAAGCTCTTCATTGGAATGAATTCATGGGAATTAAAGTGCCTATGCATACTGGTGCAGAAATGCTGGCAAAAAAACTAGATATGGCTGTTGTGTTCTTTAGTGTAAAAAAACTTAAACGTGGTTATTATGAAGCTACATTTAAAACGCTTTGTACAAACCCTAATGAGTTCGAAAACTATGAGATTACTGATATTTTTATGAAGTTAGTTGAAAAACAAATCTACGAAGCTCCGGAGTATTACTTATGGACTCATAAACGTTGGAAACATAAGGATAATGTTCCTGTTGAATTTCAATAAAACTAAAGCTTAAACCAGCTATCTATTTTTCTGTTTCTGGGTTCATTAGAAAATGATTTGTGGATAAACTCATTTGTGTGTCTGTCATAATCATAATCTATTGACCATTTATCATGTTCTTTAGCCAATAGTTTAATGCTGTTACATATAATCTCAACTTCATCAGATGTAGTAGTTGGATGAATGGACATACGTATCCAACCTGGTTTTCTGGCCAAATCTCCTAAACTAATTTCATCAGTTAACTCATGAGAAGTTTCTGGATCTACGTGCAACAAATAATGACCATACGTACCTGCACAACTACATCCACCTCGAGTTTGAATACCAAAACGATCATTGAGTAGTTTTACTCCTAAATTATAGTGAAGATCATCGATATAAAAGGAAACCACACCTAATCTATCCGTATGCTGTGATGCCAAAATATTTATATTGGTTATACCGCCTAATTCATTAAAAATATGTTTTAAAATCTCATGCTCACGCTCCAGTATTTTATCAACTCCCATTTGCTCTTTAAGCTTAATTGCTAAAGCAGTTCTAATAGTCTGTAAAAAACCTGGAGTACCTCCATCCTCTCTATCTTCTATATTTTCAAAATATTTATGTTCACCCCAAGGATTGGTCCAACTTACAGTTCCTCCTCCAGGACAATCAGGAATCATATTATGGTATAACTTCTTATTGAAAGCCAAAACTCCACATGCTCCTGGTCCACCCAAAAATTTATGTGGTGAAAAGAATATTGCATCCAAATAAGCATCTTCATCTTCTGGATGCATGTCAATATCTACATAAGGTGCCGCACAAGCATAATCCACAAAACAAACTCCACCATGTTTATGCATGACTTTAGCTATTTCATGACAAGGGATTTGTATTCCAGTGACGTTTGAACCACCAGTAACAGAAGCTATTTTTAGTGTTGAATCCTTATACTTTTCTAATAAGACTTTAAGATTATCCATACAGAACAATCCTTTTGGACAAGGAGGAATCACCTCTACTTTGGCCATAGTTTCTAACCACGACGTCTGATTAGAATGATGCTCCATATGAGTTATGAATACAACAGGACGAATTTCATCTGGTATCGAAGTATATTTTTCTAAATTCTCTGGAACCTTTAATCCTAGGATACGCTGAAACTTATTAACCACTCCTGTCATTCCAGTTCCAGACATAATTAGCACGTCATCGTCGTTACAATTAATATGCTCTTTTATAATGTCCTTTGCCTTATGATAAGCCAGCGTCATAGCTGTACCAGACTCCGTAGTTTCAGTATGTGTATTTGCCACATAAGGGCCAAATTCATTTAAGATTTTTTCTTCAATAGGACGGTATAAACGTCCAGAAGCTGTCCAATCTGTATATACAATTTTTTGCAGACCATAAGGAGACTCAAATTCAAGGTCTATTCCAACAATATTATCCCTAAATTGATTAAAATAGTGCTCTAATTTCGATTTATGTTTGGTATCAACGATGGACATTTGTTTATTCACTTAATTAGCTAAAATTACTAAATATTTGCTACTTGCTTTATTTCAGCAATAATTTTATCAGCCAAAGAATCAGCTTCGGTTTGTGATTTAGCTTCTGTATAGATTCTTATAATAGGTTCTGTATTACTTTTTCTTAAATGAACCCAATTTTCAGGAAAATCTATTTTAACTCCATCAATAGTGGTAATATCTTCATTTGAATAGCGTTCTTCCATTGCTTTTAAAACAGCATCTACATCCAATTCTGGAGTCAACTGAATCTTCTTTTTACTCATAAAATAACTAGGATAACTTTTCCGCAAATCACTAACTGATATTCTCTTATCGGCCAGTAAGCTTAAAAATAAAGCGACTCCAACCAGTGAATCTCTTCCGTAATGTAATTCAGGATAAATAATGCCTCCATTGCCTTCACCACCAATAATAGCTTTGGATTTCTTCATGAGCTCAACTACATTTACCTCGCCTACTGCACTTGCTTGATAGCTTCCACCATGTTTCTCTGTAACATCTCTCAAAGCCCTAGAGGAACTCATATTGCTTACTGTATTTCCATTTTGCTGACTCAACACATAATCTGCACAAGCAACAAGTGTGTATTCTTCACCAAACATTTCACCGTTTTCATCCATAAAAGCTAACCTGTCTACATCAGGATCGACTACAAGACCAAAATCTGCTCTTTCTTTGACGACTTTTTTTGATAAATCTGTTAAATGTTCTTTTAATGGCTCCGGATTATGCGGAAAATGTCCATTTGGTTCGCAAAATAATTTTACTGGCTCCACTCCTAGCCTTTCTAACAACAACGGAATTGCAATTCCACCTGTTGAATTTACACCATCAACTACTACCTTAAACTTACACGCTTCTATAGCCTTTTTATTAACCAAAGCTAAATCTAAAACCTCGTCAATATGTAAATCAATATATGCATCATTTTTGGTGATCTTACCTAAATGATCTACTTCAGAAAAATTTATGGAATCGCTTTCTGCTATTTCTAAAATCTTCTCGCCTTCAGCAGCATTCAAAAACTCACCTTTTTCATTGAGTAGTTTTAAGGCATTCCATTGTTTTGGATTGTGGCTGGCAGTTAAAATAATTCCTCCATCAGCATGTTCCATCGGTACAGCTACCTCAACTGTTGGTGTCGTTGAGAGTCCCAAATCAACCACATGAATTCCCATACCAACCAAAGTATTCATCACCAAATTCTGTATCATTTCCCCTGATATTCTTGCATCTCTACCAACAACCACTCTATAGGTTTCCTTGTTGCGTTGTTGTTTTACCCAAGTCCCATAAGACGCCGCAAACTTTACTGCGTCAATTGGTGTTAAATTAGTACCTACTTGACCTCCAATGGTTCCTCTTATTCCAGAAATTGATTTTATTAATGTCATTTACAATCTAATTTTTGGCAAATATACAATTCCAAAATCGTATATCTTAAATCGTAATTCGTAAATTACGCAAATGAATTTTTTAGCGCATATTTATTTATCTGGAAATAACAATGATATAGCTATTGGTAACTTTATTTCCGATAGTATTCGCGGTAATAAATACAAGGTTTTTCCTAAAGAGATACAAAAAGGTATTTTGCTTCATAGAGAGATTGATACTTTCACCGATGCTCATCCTATTTTTAGACAAAGCACCAAACGATTACACAAGAATTATAGTCATTATTCCGGTGTAATTGTCGATATTTTTTATGATCATTATTTGGCCAAGAATTGGTCTAAATATTCTGATATCCCACTCAAGGATTATACCGCTCATTTTTATAAAATTTTAAAAGAAAAACATGATATATTGCCTTTAAAAGTTCAAAGGCTAATGCCTTATATGATTTCTGGAAATTGGTTGCTTAATTATGCAAATATTGAAGGAATTAAAAAAGTTTTGGAAGGCATGAACAATAGAACAAAATATGTTTCTAAAATGAACCTGGCTGTTAATGATCTTAAGGAATACTATACTGAATTTGAAGTAGAATTCACTTTGTTTTTTGATGAACTGATCAAATTTTCTCATAACAAATTGGAAGAAATCAATAATAAACTATGAAGAAAATTCTTATAATATTTTGTCTTTCAATACTTTTTATTTCCTGTAAAAGTATTAAGGAGAAGCAATCGATTTCAAGAGGTGTAGTTTCAGAACAAGCCATGGTTGTTTCTGCCAGAAAGGAAGCTTCTTTTATTGGATTGGAAATGCTTAAAAAAGGTGGAAATGCATTTGATGCAATGGTAGCAACAGAGTTATCACTCGCAGTTGCTTATCCTTTTGCTGGAAATCTTGGTGGTGGAGGTTTTATGGTTTATAGAACCAATAAAGGTGAGATTGGAGCTTTAGATTACAGAGAAAAAGCCCCTTTAGCGGCAAGCAAGAATATGTATTTGGATGAAAATGGTGAAATCATTCCAGACAAAAGCACTCTTGGCGCAATGTCCGTTGGAGTTCCAGGAACTGTTGCAGGCATGTTTGCTGTGCATGAAAAATTTGGAACATTGCCAATCCAGGATATTCTGATACCAATAATTGATTTGGCCAAAAAGGGAATTGTAGTAACCAAAAAACAGGAAAACAGGTTAAAAAAATACCAACCTTTATTCATTAAGG
>CAYTSL010000017.1:0-16097 GCA_964440415.1 uncultured Flavobacteriaceae bacterium | reverse complement strand
GCCATATCATACCAAGCTTGTGGACTTTCAAAAATATCACCAACCGTTCCAGGAGTCGCTTTGGTTGTAAAATCTGATCCAGAATTTAAGGATTTATATATACCTTGAAATCCATTGCTTGCATTGGCACTTAATACATAAACTACTTCTGAATCTGCTGGTGTCACATCTATGACCAATCTACTAGAACTGGCTGGTAATCCTGTACTTGAAGAGGTGAATGAATTTCCACCATCAGTGGATATGTAAAACGTGCTTGAAGAAACTGCATAAACTGTTAAAGGGTCTCCAGGTTTGATCTTTAAATCTCTTATATTTCCTGATAGCGTATTGGTCCAATTTACACCAGCATTAGTTGATTTGTATACACCACTATTGGTTGCCACCCATAGTATACTTGAATTAGTAGGATGAATATAAATATCGTTCATTCTGGAAGGAGAATTCCCCGGATTTAATCCAGTTGTATTCCAAGTTGAACCACCATCCTCTGATTTAAACACCCCAACACTGTATGAATCTCCGGCATCATCATCACCCGTTGCTATATATATTATATTAGAGTTTGCATAGTCTATTGCTATACCAGAAACGCCTATTTGAGGTAGGGCATCAGTTAGTACAGACCAGGTATTTCCACTATCTAAAGATTTCCATATGCCTCCTGCAGGAGCACCTGAATAAAACGTTGTTGGTGTATTTGGATCTACAATTATTGAATTGACTCTCCCTTGACCAGAAGACCATGACCCAGTATTCGTATAAGTAAAAGGACCAACTGGTAACCAATTACTATTGTCTAACAATGCATTTCTTGATAGTTTGCCTTGTTCCTTTTCTAACCAAGTATTCCATAATTCCAGTTTTGTTGGTAAGGTTCCATCCTCCTTTACAAAGTTTTTCCAAAAGTATTCCCATCGTTTAAATGGTTTATATCCGCTCCCCTTAATTTTATGATCCCTGGTTCCCCAATACGTATCAAACGCATTGACAATTTCTTGAAAAGTAATATCAGAATTTGATAATCTTTGTTCTTGATTCAAACTCTCCATCCATGGAGCAGATTCATTAAACTGAGCATATAATAAAGAGCTCGAAAAAATCGAAAGAAAAAGTAGTAATCGTTTCATAAGTAGGTATTTGGAACTCAAATGTAGTATTTTTTTTAAAAAAAGTAAAATATTAATCGATTTGAATTGATTTTATACGTAAAATCCTATTTTGTTTGTAGTATTCTATTCTGGTTTACTAATGTTTTGAGAATCCCTTTCAAATTTCTTATTTATTTGATAGGTTAAATTTGAGAAGGATTCCAATAGATCTGTGATTGACTTATTAATCTCTTCCTTTGTTGAAGTAGGCATATTTAATATATTGTTCAACCTGAAATACATCGTTTTAACTATCAAAACCCTAGCCTGAATAGCTTCTTCATTGATGTTCAATGGTACCGTATTTGTGAACTCATTAATTAATGTTTCCACAATTTTAAAATCGGTTTTAAATTGACTTAAGTCACCATTTTTTAATTCGTCCATTTTACTCTCCATTTCCTTATACTTCAACCAATTTAAATTTTTTTCAGATTGTGAGTCCAAAACAAACTCTGTAAAGTTTAACTTTTGGAGTTCAACTTTAGACACAACCATAGAGTCCTGATCACTTCCTATATTATCAGGCTGTTCCCTACTGTTTTTTTTACAACTGCAAAAAATACATATAAATAGTACCAGAAAAAATCTTGACATTCTTTACGCTTTTATACAAATATATCATTAAAGAAATGTCTGCAAATGGTTTAAGTTTAAAATTTTAAAGTCACACATTAAATATTAAGCAAGTCTATCTTTAAATCATTTAAATCTTACTATTTTTATCAGGACTTTATAAACTAATTTTTGAAGATGAAACTTAAGATATTAATTATAGGAGCTAGCGGTCAGATTGGGTCTGAACTAACTGCAGCATTAAGAGGAATTCATGGCAAAAATGCTGTGTTAGCTTCAGATATAAAAGAAGGCAGTAAAGAATTGATGGATTCGGGACCATTCATAAAAATTGATGCCACCCATAAGGATGAATTAGAAAAATGCATCGAATTTCATAAAGTTACAGATGTTTATCTAATGGCAGCATTGTTATCTGCTACAGCGGAAAGACACCCAGATTTAGCATGGAATCTAAATATGAAATCTCTTTCCCATATTCTGGAATTGGCAAGAGAAAAGAAAATTAAAAAAATATTTTGGCCTAGTTCTATAGCAGTTTTCGGACCAACAACTCCAAAAAAGGATACACCTCAACGAACCATTATGGAGCCCAATACAGTTTATGGAATCACCAAACTTGCAGGAGAGCGTTGGTGTGAATATTTCTATTATAAATATGATGTTGATGTAAGAAGTGTAAGATATCCAGGAGTAATAAGTTACAAAACACCTCCTGGAGGTGGAACAACCGACTATGCAATTGATATTTTTCACAAAGCGGTAAAAAATAAATCGTATGAATGCTTTTTAAATGAAGATGTTATACTTCCAATGATGTTTATGGATGATGCTATTAAGGCCACACTCGACATCATGCGTGCAAAAAAAGAAGATATTAAAATAAGATCGTCCTATAATTTAGCAGCCATAAGTTTTAGCCCTAAAGAAATAGCTGAATCTATTCAAAAACATATTCCCGATTTTACAATTAGTTATAAACCCGATTTTAGGCAGCAAATTGCAGAAAGCTGGCCAAACAGTATTGACGATAACGAAGCTAGAAAAGATTGGAATTGGAAACACGAATATAGTTTGGAAGATTTGACCTACGAGATGATTAAAAATTTAAAATAACATTATTATAATTCAATTCTCCTATCTTACACTGAATTATTAGCGGATTTAAATGAAAAATAAAGTTCTTTACTGGTCTATTACAGTTGCCGTTGCAGGCTTTTTATTTGGTTTTGATACAGTAGTCATATCAGGTGCGAATGAACCAATTAAACAACTTTGGAATACATCACCCCTATTTCACGGTACATTTATAATGTCAATGGCTCTTTGGGGTACAGTTATTGGAGCACTTCTTGGAGGTATTCCTGCCGATAAATTTGGAAGGAAAAGAACCCTGTTTTGGATTGGTGTTCTATTCTTATTATCTGCAATAGGATCTGCAATGGCACTAGATAAATATTCTTTCTCTTTTTTTAGATTTATTGGTGGATTAGGAGTTGGTGCTTCATCTGTAGTCGCTCCTATGTACATTGCTGAAATTTCAACGTCAAAAAATAGAGGCAAACTGGTGGCCTTATATCAATTTAACATAGTGTTTGGAATATTAGTAGCCTTTTTTTCTAATATGTGGCTCAACGGTTTTGATGGCGATAATGATTGGCGTTGGATGTTAGGTGTTGAGACTATTCCTGCCTTCATCTATTGTTTAATGATTTTAGGTGTTCCTCGAAGCCCGCGTTGGTTGGTCTTAAAAAAAGGGGATGACAGCAAAGCACTTTCCGTTTTAAAATTAATATACAATACCGATCATGCCAATGAAAAATTAAAAGAAATAAAAGATGATTTCCAATCGTCAATAAAAAAATCTGCAAATATTTTTACCAGAGTTTATAGTTTTCCTTTACTATTGGCGTTTCTAATTGCTTTCTTTAATCAACTTTCAGGCATTAATTTCCTTTTATATTACGCGCCAGAAATTTTTGGTCGCGCAGGAGTTGAAGATCCTTTTTTAGCTTCAGTTTATGTAGGTCTTGCTAATTTGATATTTACTATAATAGGAATGAGTTTAATAGATAAATTTGGAAGACGACAATTAATTATCATAGGGTCCATAGGTTACATCATAAGCTTATCTGTTGTAGCCTGGGCTTTTAAAACCGATGCCGGAGCAGGCGTATTGCTCACTTTTATCATAACTTTTGTAGCAGCTCATGCTATTGGGCAAGGTGCAGTTATTTGGGTCTTTATTTCCGAAATATTCCCTAACAAGGTCAGAGCTATGGGTAATTCCTGGGGATGCGGCACACATTGGGTTTTCGCAGCGATCATAACTTTGTTAACTCCAGTTTTTCTGGATGAAAAAGCAGGTATATTAAAAGATGATCCATGGATTATTTTTGCATTTTTTGCCTTTATGATGGTTCTGCAATTACTATTTGCCTTATTCATTATGCCTGAAACTAAAGGCCTGTCGCTTGAAGCATTAAGTAAAAAGCTTTTAAAAAATGATAACTCTTAACCCAGTTTAAATATCATTTTGTAGAATTTCTTATGATTAGCTCTGTAGGCAATTCAATGGTTCTTTGTTTTGGTTTTGGGCTGGGAATAGCTACAAAAACTTGTCTGTACAAATCAAATTACGCAAGCGGTTTCGTTGAAAATCAACTTTTTAAATTTAGTAATTCTAAAATCCACATTAATTTAAACGCAATTTTTAAGGTAATTCAGTGCTTCCAAAACATTTTATTTCAATAAAAAATTGTAATTTTAACCTATTATTATTGTTTTATTAACTTTTTATTAAGAAGTTTACCAATGATAAGTTCAAACAAATAGACTAATTCAAACAAATGATAACATGAAAACAAAGTTTAGTGGTATTTTAACGCTAATGCTAGCGTTAGTTGTGCAATTGACTTTTGCACAAGAAAACACAGTTACGGGTACAGTTTCCGATGACACCGGTCCAGTGCCGGGAGTTAACATTATTGTTCAGGGAACTACTACAGGTACACAGACAGATTTCGATGGAAATTATTCATTGGATATTGATTCTAGTGATGCTATACTTGTGTATAGTTTTATTGGCTATGCAACACAAGTAATTCCAGTTGCCGGACAAACCGTTATTAACATAATGCTTCAAGAAGATGCAGCCCAATTAGATGAGGTTGTAGTTATTGGTTACGGTAGTACAACTAGAAAAGAGATAACCACAGCGGTTACTAGTGTTAGTACAGAAGATTTCAACCAAGGTACTATTAATGACCCAACGCAATTACTACAAGGTAAGGTTGCCGGCTTAACGGCTTATAACAAAGGTGGCAATCCTAACGCAGATACTGTTATACGTTTAAGAGGTATCTCTACCATTGGTGGTAATGCAGAACCGCTTATTATTATTGATGGCGTTCCTGCAGCAGCAATGTCTAGTGTTGATCCAAACGATATTGAAAATATGACAGTCCTTAAGGATGGATCTGCTGCGGCAATCTATGGTACACGAGGATCAAGTGGTGTTATTATCATTACAACTAAATCAGGTAAATCGGGACAGGATGCTCAGATTTCTTATAACGGTCAATTTGCTTCATCATTTATAGGAAACCAGGTAGATATTATGAATGCCAGCCAATTTCTTGCTGCTGGTGGTAATGATCTTGGAAGCAATACAGATTGGATAGATGAAGTGACTAGCTCAGCGTTCTCAATGGTCCATAATGTGGCTGCTGTTGGTGGCACAGAAAAGTCAAGCTATCGTGTGTCTGCAAACTTTAGAGATACCGAAGGGATTCTGAAGAATACTGGATATGACCAATACAACTTCAGAACAAAATTAACTACAAGATTGTTAAATGACAATTTAAAGATTGATTTTAATGCAGCCTTAACACAACGAGATAGCGAATTTGGATTTAATGAAGCACTTCGCTATGCTGTTACGTATAACCCAACTGCTCCTATTTATGGAGATGACGCGATCTTCCCTTTTAATTCTGAACAATATGGTGGGTATTTTGAAACTCTTGGACTATTCGATAGTTTTAACCCGGTTTCATTAGCCAATCAAAACAAAAACTATGGTACAAGAAGTATAGTTACCTATGCTTTAGATTTTAAATATACTTTTACAGATGAACTATCTGCAAACTTAGCCATTTCTCAATTAAATCAGAAAGATCAAAATAGGTTGTATTATCCTACAACATCCTATTTTAGAGGTAATGCGGTAAGTCCCGTAAGAAGAGGTCGAGCAGACTTTTTTACCAGTGAAAACTCGCTTCAAACACTTGAAGCCTACGCCACTTATATCAAGGACATAAGCGACAAGTTCGACTTTAAGGTAACAGCAGGTTATTCTTATCAGGAAGGAGATTACAATGAATTTAAATTAGAGTTAGCAGATTTCCCTCCTGGTGTAAATTTTGATTTCCAAGATCAAATTGAAGCATCTCAAGATCTTTTAGAGGCTGGTCGTGTAGTAGCTAATAGCGCCA
Organism: uncultured Flavobacteriaceae bacterium; assembly: GCA_964440415.1. Taxonomy (GTDB): domain Bacteria; phylum Bacteroidota; class Bacteroidia; order Flavobacteriales; family Flavobacteriaceae; genus Site-B1. Next base: position 9,874 of record CAYTSL010000017.1, on the reverse strand, counting down.
GAAATGATGGAGATAAGATCATAGCTTTCTTTGCCCGTGTGAATGCAACTTTTGATAATGCCATTTATTTTAATGCATCTGTACGTAGAGAAGGATCTTCAAGATTTGGTGAAGACAATCAGTGGGGTACATTCCCAGCGGTTGCTGTTGGTGCCGATTTAAATAACTACATAGGATGGGAAAACGTAAACTTGCTTAAAGCCAGACTTGGTTATGGTGTTACAGGATCTATTCCTCCAGAAGTGGGATTATTCGCAACAACATTTGATGTTGCTAATGGTAACGACGGAAATAGTAGTTCGGGAAGTGGTAACGCAAGTAGAGCTCCAAACCCAGATCTTAAATGGGAAGAAAAGAAAGAGCTGAACTTTGGTCTTGAATATGCTGATGACAGATTTTCTGCAACTATGGATATTTATACAAGAACAATTGAAGACTTTATCTATTTAGCAGATGTTGATGCTGCCTTATTCAATGGTATAGGACAACAATGGCAAAATGGTGGTGAATTAAAAACCAACGGTTTCGAGTTAACTGCTAATTATGATGTTGTTGAAACGGATAAATTGACTTACAACACAGGTATTATATTCTCAACTTATAAAACTACTTTAGAGAAAAGTACAAGTGGTGATCAGGTAATTGCTAGTTTAGGTGCACCAGGACAAAACGATACAGATATGATCTTGGTTAGAGAAGGTGAAGAAGTTGGTCAAATTTGGGGGCCAGTCTGGACGGGAGAAGTTGATGCAAATGGTACGCCAATATTAGCTGATATAAATGGTGATGGAAATCTAGTGACTGACCAGGGAAGTGCTTTGCAGGATGATGCAGATTTTAAAGTACTAGGTAAAGGTCTTCCAGATTGGGAACTTGGATGGACTAACCAGTTAACATTTGGTGATTGGGATGTAAATGCATTCTTCAGAGGTGCATTTGGTCATAGCTTAGTAAATACATTCCGTGCTTTTTATGAGCCAATAATTGGATCTCAAGCATCTTATAACTTCGTGAATACTGAGTTGGCTAGTCCTGATATTAAAACAGCGCAGTTTAGTTCTCATTATGTAGAAAAAGCTGGTTTCTTTAAATTAGATAACTTATCTGTTGGTTATAATTTTGATATTGACAATAATTATATCAAAAATATAAGACTAAGTTTAAGTGGGCAGAATTTGTTTACTATAACTAATTATACAGGGACAGACCCAGAACCATCCTTACAGGACATTGGATCTGCTGATAATGGAGGTTTTGCTCCAGATGTAGATAATCCTAGCGTATTAGCACCTGGTATTGACAGACGTAATAGCTATTTCTCATCTACTACAATAACTCTTGGATTAAACGTAAACTTTTAAAAAAAAATATTATGAATCGATTAATTAAATTTGCTTTTTTCTTTAGTGCAGTGCTTATTTTTAGCTCTTGTACTGATTTAGAAGATACTTTAGAGGACACCCTAGTGGATGAATTCTCTAATGATGGTGTAGACACTGGAGGCGGTGGTGGTAGCTCAGGAGCTACTGTAGCAGCCTACAATAAATTAAGAGATGGTACTGCCGGTCATGGTAGTTACTTCGCTGTTCAAGGAGTTTCTTCAGATGAGATGGCCATTACCCAAAAAGGTGGTGACTGGTTTGATGGTGGTATTTGGTTAAGAATGCAACGTCATACGTATCTTTCTGCTAGTGGACCTTTAAATGATACTTGGAACAATGCCTATGGAGGTATTGGACAATGTAATACAACACTTGGTGGCACCCTAACCCCTGGAGAAGATGCAGAAGTTAGAGTTATAAGAGCCTTCCATTATATGAGATTGGTAGATCTGTTTGGCAGAGTTAAGATAGTAACTGAAACCGCAACAGATCCTGCACAATCAACTAGATTGGATCTATATAATTTTTTAGAATCAGAATTGTTAAGTGTATTAGGAATTGGTTCTGTTACCGCAGCAATAGATCTTTCTGGAAGTGTATTAGGAACTGACGCGAATGCTTATCAGGTAAATCAATTTGCAGCATTAGGATTATTGGCTAAATTGTATTTAAATGCAGAGGTTTATTCAGGTACTGCCATGTGGGCAGAAGCAATGTGGGCATCTCAATATGTTCTTGATAATGGTCCTTACCAATTATGTGGTGTAGGATGTTCTGTTCCAAACTTGGCTAAAAGACCAGCTGTTGCATCAGATCCTGATAATTTAGAAGGTTATCGTGCAATTTTTGCGCCAAATAACGAAGGTAATCCGGAAATGGTCTGGGCTATCCGATATGATGAATCAGGAGCAACTGGTATGAACTTTGCTCAAATGACAGGACACTATGGTAGCCAGTTAACATGGGCTCTGCAAGACCAACCTTGGAATGGTTATGTTGCTTTGGAAGAATTCTATAATATGTATGATAATAATGACATTCGTAAAGAACATAACTTCCTTGCCGGTCCACAATTAGATTATGATGGAGCTCCTATAATTGATTATGCGTCTGATGATGATGATCTTGCTTTAAGTTTTAATCCTAGTATTAATGAACTAGAACCAAACGCTCAAAGAGAAGGTGGAGTACGTTTAGGAAAATTCAGTTTCAAGATCTTCCAAAGACCAGAAATGGATAACGATTATCCTATTTTACGTCTTGGGCAAATACACTTAATTCATGCTGAAGCGGCAGCTAGAAATGCAGGAGACTGGAGTTTAGCTTTAGGAGAAGTAAACGTTTTAAGAGATCGTGCTGGTTTAGCAGCTTTAGGTTCTATAGATGATGTTACATTCTTTAATGAAAGAGGTAAAGAAATGTTTATGGAATCTACTCGTAGATCAGATCAGATCCGTTTTGGAAAATGGGGTGATTCCTGGTGGGAAAAAGCAGCTGATTCTGATCCTAACCTTGAGTTAATGCCAATTCCTCAACCACAAATTGATGCGGCAGAAGGAAGTTTAACTCAGAATCCTGGTTATTAATTTATAAAGTATTTATATATTTGAGGGTTGCACAAAATTGTGCAACCCTTTTTTTTTACTCTATAAATTTCTAATGAAAATACTGGCTGTTTTAATTGTTCTTTTAAGTATATCTTGTGCTAAAGAGACCCAAAAAGAATTGCCTTTATTTGTGCTAAAAGATAGTTCTATTGGTATTTCCTTTGAAAACAATTTAACCTATACAGAAGCATTCAATCCATACACTTACCGTAATTTCTATAATGGCGCAGGTGTATCAATTGGTGATATAAATAACGATGGACTAAATGATATCTATTTCACCGGCAATATGGTGGATAACAAACTATATTTAAACGAAGGCAATTGGAAATTTAAAGACATTACGGTACAGGCAGGTGTGGCATGCGGTAATATTTGGTCTACTGGTGCAACTTTTGTGGATATTAATGGTGACGATTTATTGGACATCTATGTATGTAAATCTGGAATGCCTGGAGGAACCAACAGACATAACGAACTTTTTATTAATAATGGTGATCTTACTTTTACCGAAGCTTCTAAAGAATATGGTTTAGATATTGAAGGTTTATCTGTTCAGGCTGCTTTTTTTGATTATGATAAAGATGGTGATCTCGACGCCTACATCTTAAATAATTCTATGAGATCCATTGGAAGTTTTGCTTTGATAAAAGATCAGCGAATTATACCTGATTCCACTGGTAGTGGAAACAAATTTTTAAGGAATGATAGTGGGAATTTTATAGACATAACTAAGAAATCAGGAATTTACAGCAGTAAAATAGGATTCGGACTGGGAATAACTCTTGGTGATTATAATAATGACTCCTGGACAGACATATTTATTTCTAATGACTTTTTTGAAAAAGATTATCTCTATTTAAATGATACACAAGGAGGCTTTACAGAGCACATGGAATCTTATTTTGAATCTATATCTATGGGATCCATGGGAGCCGATTATGCTGATCTGAATAATGACCTTCTCCCTGACTTAATAGTAACAGAAATGCTACCTCAATCTCTGGAACGTCAAAAAACTAAAACCGTTTTTGAAACCTGGGATAAACAACAACTAGCCAAAGAAAAAGGATATTATGACCAATACGGCAGAAACACACTTCAAAGGAATCTGGGTGATGAAAGTTTTTTGGAGTTAGGAAGACAAGCAGGAGTGGCAGCCACAGAATGGAGCTGGGGCGCTTTAATGTTTGATGCAGATAATGATGGGTTAAGAGATATTTTTATTAGCAATGGGATTTACAAGGATCTTCTGGATCAGGATTTTCTTACTTATGATGCTAATGATGAAACCATAAAAAGCAGAGTCAATAAAAAAGAAAAAAATATTATAAAGAATTTAATTGACAAGATGCCATCTAAAGCTATATCAAATTCTGCTTATCAGAATTTAGGAGATTTTAGTTTTCAAGATAAAAGTAGCTCTTGGGGATTAAGCACTCCAAGTTTTAGCAATGGTAGTGCCTATGGTGACCTTGACAATGATGGAGATCTAGACTTAGTTGTTAACAACATTAATATGCCGTCATTTGTGTACGAAAATACACTTGATACTTTGATGAATAGAAGTATAATCATTAGGTTCTCTCAACCAGATCAAAATAAAAATGCTATTGGCTCAAAAGCAATCATAAAGTATAATAACGGATCGGCATATAGTGACAATTTTGTTTCTAGAGGTTTTCAAAGTTCTATTCCCCCAGATATTCACTTTGGTGTAGGTAATACAAAAAAAATAGATACACTGTTGATTGAATGGCCAGGTGGGAACAAATCTGTTCTAACCAATTTAAAAACCAATGAAACTCATCTCATTGAGTATACTGACAACTTGAATATAAACAAATTTGATTTCTATAAAGACATAACGAATTCCTCGGTTTTTGAAGAGATTAATCTGCCTATTAATTTCATCCATAAAGAAAACAAGTATATTGATTTCAATAATGAAAGACTCCTTTCTCAAATGCATTCCAATGAAGGACCAGCTTTTGATTCAGAGGATATAAATAAGGACGGGATTAAAGATCTTTTCTTTGGAGGTGCAAAAAATCAATCCGGAAAATTATTTTTATCTCAAGGCAATGGTTTTAAGGAAATAACAGCTCCTTTTGAAAAAGATTCACCTTCTGAAGATACAGACGCTTTGTTCTTTGATGCAGATAATGATGGTGATCTTGATCTGTATATCTGTCATGGAGGAAAAGCATTTTCACCACATTCTATAGCGCTTCACGATTCATTTTATATTAATGAGAATGGTGAATTTACCAAATCCAAAGATGCACTGAAATTCCCTGAACTAATTAGTTCCTCAGTCGTGACCACATCAGATTATGATAAAGATGGGGACCTTGACCTATTTGTTGGCGAACGATTTAAAACAAACCTTTATGGATTACCAGGATCTGGATATATATTACAAAATGATGGAAAAGGATTCTTTACAATTGTAGAAAATGACAGTCTGAAAGATATTGGAATGATCACAGATGCCTCTTGGGCCGATATTGATAATGACGGCTGGCAAGACCTAGTCGTGTTGGGTGAATGGATGTCTATTAAGATATTTTTGAACAAGAACTCTGAACTTATCGAATCTACTGAATCTCTCCAATTAGATAAAATTTTAGGTTTATGGACGGCTTTACATATTGTTGATATTGATAATGATGGTGATCAGGACATTTTAGCTGGAAATATTGGGCTTAATAACTTTTTTAAGTCAGATATGAGAATGTATATCAATGATTTTGACAATAACGGATTCAAAGAACAAATTATTTGTCAGAAAAAAGATGGAAAATATTATCCAATAGTCACAAAAGACGAATTGATATCTCAAATACCTTCATTAAAAAAGAAATTATTATACTATAATGATTATGCTAAAGCCGATATTCATTCTATTTTTCCAGAAGATATTCTAAAATCGTCCAAAATTTTAGATTTGAATAAATTAGAAAGCGTTGTATTATGGAATAATAATGGGAATTTGGTTTCCCAAATATTGCCTAATGAAATACAATATGCACCAGTATATTCTATCACCTCAATAGATGTTAATGATGATGGTAATTTAGACCTTTTCTTTGGTGGTAACCAATACTTGGTCAAACCACAATTTGGAAAATATGATGGGTCTCTAGGATGGGCGCTAATTGGGCCTTATAATTCTAAAAATCTAACTCCTAAAATATACCCATTAGGAATTAAAGGCCAGATTAGAGACCTTGAATGGATACAAATGAAAAATGAAAAAATATTAATTGCACCAATAAATAATGAAAAACCAAGATTTATTAAATTTAAAAATAACTAAAAGGATTCTTTTAGTTGTTCTATTTTGCATCACGTTTATCGCATGTAAGCAATCAGAGTATTCTGAACTTATTAAAAGTGAGATGTCTAAAAATATAGTACATGACTCATTATTCTTCGGAATGAAATTTGGTCAATCAAAACAAGAGTTTTTTGATAAATGCTGGAAATTGAATTCCGAAGGCCTGGTATCTCATGGACCAAGTAACGAATTTGTAAAGCATGATCTCCCGCTTAAAGAAGGAGCAGATCTTACTCAATCCATTCGCATGTTATTCTATGGCATCTTTAATGAAGAGAAAAAGATGACAGGAATGAAAGTTCAATATTCCTATAATGCATGGTCTTTATGGAATAAATCTTTACAACCAGAAAAACTTGTTCCAGTAGTTAAGGATACAATTATGAAGTGGTTTCCTGGAAATGATTTCATAAAAGTAAAAATTAACAAGAACGAAAAAGATCTTTTTGTGAAAGTCGATGGAAATCGCAGAATAATTATTAAACCAATAGATGACAACAGAGAAGTTAAGGTTAGAATAGATGACCTGAGGTACCTTCTTGATTAATGAATCTTAATTTCGATAGTAATGAATTATCAAAAAATAATTATTACCCTTACAGTTTTATTATTGATGGGTTGCCAATCAGATAATAAACAAACTGACCTTCTTTTTAATCTTCTGGATGAATCAGAAACAGGCATTGACTTTTCAAATAACTTACAATTTGATAATGATTTCAACGTATATAAATACCGTAATTTTTATAATGGAGGTGGAGTAGCTATTGGTGATATAAACAATGATGATCTGCAAGACATTTACTTTACATCCAACCAAGGCAAAAACAGATTGTATCTTAATTTAGGTGACTTTAAATTCAAAGACATAACTGATAAAGCCCAGGTAAGTGGAACCAAACCTTGGTCTACTGGAGTGGCCATGGTTGATATTAATGCTGACGGTTATATAGACATATACGTATGTAATTCTGGTGACCTAAAGGGAGAAAACAAGCAAAATGAACTTTTTGTGAACAATGGCAATAATACCTTTACCGAAATGGCTGCTGAATATAATTTAGCCGACAAAGGGTTTTCAACTCATGCTTCGTTTTTTGATTATGATAAGGATGGTGACCTGGATGCGTATATTCTTAACAATTCGTATCAGGCCATTGGCAGTTTCAACTTGATGAGAAATGAACGTCCTAAAAGAGATGAGCTTGGTGGTGATAAATTGATGGAAAACGTGAATGGAAAATTTATAGATGTGACTGAAAAGGTTGGTATTTATGGAAGTGTCATAGGATTTGGTCTTGGAGTTACTGTTGGTGATGTAAATAATGATGGCTGGGAGGATATTTATGTATCTAACGATTTTTTTGAACACGACTACCTATATATTAACAACAAGAATGGCACTTTTTCTGAAAATCTTAAAGAGCAAATTTCCTCGACTAGTGGTGCTTCAATGGGCGCTGATATGGCCGATATAAATAATGATGGTTATAACGATATTTTTGTTACTGAAATGCTGCCTTCAGAATATGGCAGACTAAAGACTGTCACAACTTTTGAAGATTGGAATAAGTATCAGTTAAACGTTAAAAGAGGATATTATCATCAATTTACCAGAAATACGTTACAACTAAATAATCAAAACAGATCCTTTAGCGAAATAGGGCGATTTAGCGGTGTTGAAGCATCTGATTGGAGTTGGGGAGCTTTAATTTTTGATATGGATAATGATGGTCTAAAGGATTTATTTATAGCTAACGGAATTTATAAAGATTTAACCAATCAGGATTACCTTCAGTACGTTTCTAATGAAGAGGTTATAAAATCAATAGTTTCGGATAACAAGATTGATTTCGCTAAACTTATTGACATAATTCCTTCCAATAAATTACCTAATCATGCCTATAAGAATTTAGGAGATCTGAATTTTAAAAATTATGATGATTCTGGATTGCAGACCGAAAGTTTCTCGAATGGTTCTGCTTATGGTGACCTGGACAATGATGGTGATCTGGATCTTGTTGTAAACAATCTGAATATGAAGTCTTTTGTTTACCAAAATACAACCATGGATAATAAAGACTCGCATTATCTAAAACTGGATTTAAAAGGAGAGAACAAGAACACTTTTGCAATTGGAACTAAAGTTAAAATAAACAATTACAATTATTCAATTGAAAATCAACCGGCAAGAGGTTTTCAATCCAGTATGGATCCAAGACCAAATTTTGGACTTCCAACATCAGATCCAGTGTCAATAGAAGTGATCTGGCCCTCTGGGAAACACACATCATTGCAAAACGTAGAAGTGAATCAAACCTTGGTTTTATCAGAAAAAGATGCAGTTGAAGCCATAAAGACTGATGATGAAATGGAAAACGAAGTTTTCAGTAAACTTGATTCAAGTCCATTATTTAAACATACAGAAAATAACTTCGTAGATTTTCATAGAGACCGTTTACTACATCATATGTGCAGTACAGAAGGTCCAAAAATATCTATGGCAGATGTCAATAAAGATGGTGAACCGGATTTATTTATTGGCGGTGCTAAAGGCTCTGCTCCGCAACTATTGTTAGGAAATAATATGACTTTAGACGCCACTGAAGAATCAGATTTTGGTAAAAATATCGATTCTGAAGATTCTTCAAGCCTGTTCTTTGATGCCGATAATGATGGTGATCTGGATCTCTATGTGTGCAGCGGTGGTGTTGAATTTTCAAGGCACTCTACCAGTTTCATAGATAGATTATATTTTAATGATGGTAAGGGTAATTTTAAATTATCTCACCAAAAATTACCAAATCCCAATTCTCTAAATAGCACTTCGACAGTTTTATCATCTGATATTGATAAGGATGGTGATTTAGATTTGTTTGTTGGTGAGCGCATTATCCCTTTACAATATGGTTCTCCTTGTTCAGGTTTTTTACTTCAAAATGATGGTAAGGGTAACTTTACAGATATTACAGAGCAGTATGCTTCTAAACTCCAAGGAATTGGGATGATCACTGATGGGTTGTTCACAGATTTAGATATGGATGGTGATGAAGACCTGATAATTGTAGGGGAATTTATGGGAGTTGAAATATTCACAAATGAAAATGGAACATTCTATAAAAACGTTGATAATTCACTTTCAGATCTTAAAGGATGGTGGAATACCATAGAAAGTGGTGATCTTGATAATGATGGGGATTTAGACCTAATTGTTGGCAACCATGGGCTAAATAGCAGATTCAAAGCAAGTCAGGAAAATCCTATTACACTATATTCAAAAGATTTTGATAATAATGGCTTCATTGATCCTATATTGACTTTTAGAGCCAAAAACAGAAAGGATTATCCATATGCGTTAAGACATAATTTAATTGATCAGATTAAAAGTTTAAAGAAATTATTTCCTGACTACGAATCGTTTAAAGATGCAGGAATTAAAGATATCTTTACTCCAGAACAGTTAGATGGAGCCAATGAGCTCATAGTAAACAATTTATCTTCAGTTGTTTTAATTAATAAAGGCAATTTTAATTTTGAGGTAA
>CAYTSL010000016.1:0-16192 GCA_964440415.1 uncultured Flavobacteriaceae bacterium | reverse complement strand
TGGCTTTATCTAAATTCGAAAAAGGAAATACAACTACAGTAAAAGTTAAAAGAGACGGAAAAGTTGTTGAAGCTCAAGTAACTTTTTAATTTAAAATATAAGTTTTAAAAATATAGACCTCACAAGTTCTCAAAACTTGTGAGGTCTTTTAATTAATAAAAAACAGTAATTTTGCCACAATAATTGAATACTTGGTTAAAATAGACAACATAGAATTACCAAATTTTCCATTGCTATTAGCACCAATGGAAGATGTTAGTGATCCTCCTTTTCGTGCATTATGCAAAGAACAGGGAGCAGATGTTGTGTATACCGAGTTTATTTCCAGTGAAGGCTTAATTCGTGATGCAGCAAAAAGCACCATGAAATTGGACATTTACGAAAAAGAACGTCCCGTAGGAATTCAAATATTCGGAGCAAATCTGGATAGCATGCTGCAAACAGTTGATATTGTTGAAAAATCGAAACCAGATATCATAGATATTAATTTTGGCTGTCCAGTGAAAAAAGTCGTTAGTAAAGGAGCTGGAGCAGGAATTCTGAAGGACATAGACTTAATGGTTTCGCTAACTAAAGAAATGGTAAAACGAACGCATTTACCAATTACTGTAAAGACACGATTAGGTTGGGATCATGATTCCATAAAAATAGTTGAGGTTGCAGAACGTTTACAAGATGTGGGCTGTAAAGCAATTTCAATACATGGCCGCACACGAGCGCAAATGTATAAAGGTGATGCAAATTGGGCTCCAATTACAGAAGTAAAAAATAATTCCAGAATGCATATTCCGGTATTTGGGAATGGTGATATTGATTCACCAGAAAAAGCTTTGGAGATGAGAGATAAATTTGGTCTTGATGGAGCTATGATTGGTCGTGCAACTATTGGAAATCCTTGGTTTTTTAAGCAAGTAAAACACTTTTTTAAAACAGGAAAACATTTAGCACCTATTTCAATGGAAGAACGGGTTGATGCAGCTCGTCGCCATTTGCAAATGGCTATTGACTGGAAAGGTGAGAAACTAGGAGTTTTTGAAACACGCAGACATTATACAAATTATTTTAGAGGTATTCCCCACTTCAAAGAATATAGAATGAAAATGGTCACAAGCGATGATTCTAAAGATGTTTTTGCAGCCTTTGATGAGGTTTTAGATAAATTCTATAGTTTCCAATTCGCTTAATTCTCAATTAAGTTTCGTGTAATTCTTCTGGAAGCTATTTTTGAAGCAATAATTCCTAAAATTGAAATTGTTAAAAGAACAACAATAAAGTTAAGCGGCACTACAGATACTGGATACGGCAAAGAAGGAGTAATCATGATCAACGAAAAAGTTTCCTGCAGCAGGATAATTATAAACCCTAAAACAAGGCCAATTACTCCTCCCAAAAGGCTCATTAAACTTCCTTGATAAAAGAAAATGTTTCTAATATCTCTTAAGGTTAATCCAAGATTAAACAGAGTAGTTAAAGATTTTTTCTTGTCTAAAATCATCATTATAATAGATCCAATAACATTAAATAAAGCGATAATTAATACTAACGTAAAAATTAAATAAACCGCCAGATTCTCCGTGTTCAGCATTTTATATAAGGCATCATTAAGTTGAGCTCTGTTTTTTAAAGTTACTTTGTCTCCTAATATTGTTTGAATTGCATCTATTGCATCCTCTTCTTCTATACCCTCATTTAACTTAAATTCAATTGAAGAAACCTGATTGTTCTTATAATTCAATAAGCTTTGGGCAGTCTCAAGATTAGCAAATACGAATTTATTATCGAGATCTTCATTTATTTGAAAAATGCCAACATTAACCACTTTTATAGAATTAAATGCACTATTAATGGAAGTAATTTGTCCTTTTCCGGGTTTAGGCACATATATATCTATGGTTTTGGCATAATCCAACACCCCAAAAGACAGGTCGTTTGATATGCCCCAGCCTACAACAACTTGATTCAATTCATTTGCAATCCATGTACCTAGATAAATTACAGAATCAATTTTATTGACATCTTGATAGTTTTCGTCAACCCCTTTAATAGTAGCTGTCCTTTTCTTGTCATCAAAATTTAATATTACACGTTCTTCTATAACTTTAGAATAGCTTTTAATTGAACTACTTTCTTCTAGTTTGATCAATTCTTCTTCAGAAACAAAAAATGATTTTCCGGTTGTTGGAATCGCCTTTATATCCGGGTCTACCATTGTAGTGAATTGTAGGCTAAATTCTTTTAATCCTGCAAAACCCGACAAGACAATAAATAATGAAGCTGAACCTATTATAACCCCAATTGCCGCAATAATTGATATAAAATTAATGGCATTATTACTACTTTTTGTAAGCAGATAACGTTTAGCTATATATAAAGCGAATTTCATAATTGTACTAGGAATAGAAAATGGATTTCAACTTGAAGCACATAATTTTGAAGATTTTTCAAAATCGATTAAGATTTTTTTCTTTTATCGAGAAGATCTGGATTTTCGATAGGGTTATTGGTCCCTTTTAATGACTTTTCTATTTGTTCTATATATTCCAAAGAATCGTCTATAAAGAATTCTAAATCAGGCATACGTCTCAATTGATTTCGGGTTCGTTGCGCTAACTCATGTTTAACTAAATGAGCATTTGACCGAATTCCCTCTATAAGTTCTTTACTTTTATTATTCGGGAAAATGCTCAAATAAACTTTAGCATTAGATAGATCAACAGTAACATTTACCTTACTTACTGAAATAATAACACCGTAAAGTCCGCCACGAGTAGCCGCTCCTTGTAATACATCAACTAAATCAGTTTGTAAAACTGAAGCAATTTTTTTTTGTCTATTACTCTCCATGTTGCAAAAATATGGGATATTTGAATATTAATAGTACAAAATAAAACGTTTAATTAAAAATATATCATGTAATGAACAAAATTGAGCATATTGGGATAGCTGTAAAAAACATAGAAGAATCCAACGAATTGTTTGCGAAGTTGTTTGGTGAATTAAATTATAAAATGGAGGAAGTAGAATCTGAAGGTGTAAAAACATCTTTTTTTAAAGTAGGAGGGAATAAGATTGAATTGTTAGAGGCTACTAATAATGATAGCCCAATAGCCAAATTCATTGAAAAAAAAGGAGAAGGAATTCATCATATAGCATTTGATGTTGATGATATTGAATCTGAAGTCAAAAGGTTAACGAAAAGTGGTTTTATTGTTCTTAACGAAACTCCAAAGCATGGAGCTGATAATAAGCTAGTAGCATTTTTACATCCTAAGTCAACAAATGGCGTTTTAATTGAGCTATGTCAAGAAAGAATTATTGACAAATAATTTTCTTGGTACATATTAAAATATGTAGTATTATTGCACATTAGTATAGGTCCCATAGCTCAGCTGGTTAGAGCACCTGACTCATAATCAGGGGGTCCTTGGTTCGAGCCCAAGTGGGACCACTTTTAAGCATTTCGTCGGGATTTTATGCAAAAAGGAAAGTTTTAACGATTTTTTCGATATTTTTGAAGAAAAGATACTCTTTTAATGAACTGATAGTTTTGTTAACTGTCTTTTTTTTATACATTTACAAAAATTATGAGAATACAAAACAAAAAGATAATTGCCTCAATCTTATTTGTATTAATAAGTTTTGTATGCGTCGCACAAGGTAGTGGACCACCACCACCTTCGCCACCGCCACCACCTGGACTACCCATAGATGGCGGAATCCTAGCCTTATTGGGTTTAGGTTTAGTATATGGAATAAAAAAGCTATTTAAGACAAGATAAAAATGGTCTAACCTCTTGATCAACTTGCATTTAGACCATTAATCTAGCGACATATTTACCAATCACATCAAATTCAAGATTAACCTTTGTTCCCTTCTTAATACTTCCAAAATTTGTATTATGAAATGTGTAAGGAATAATTGCTACACTAAACTCTTTATCTTTAGAATTTACTACTGTAAGACTAACCCCGTTTACAGTAATCGAACCTTTTTCTATTGTTACATTATCTTTTGAATCTTCGTACTTAAATGTATACATCCAACTACCATTTTCTTCGGTTACATTTGTACATATTGCTGTTTGATCAACATGACCTTGAACGATATGACCATCTAACCTTTCTCCTAAAATCATGGCCCGTTCTAAATTAATATTATCACCAACACTTAAAACACCAAGGTTAGATTTTTCTAAAGTTTCATTAATTGCCGTAACAGTATATTGACCATCATTTATATCAACTATTGTTAAACAGACACCATTATGAGCTATACTTTGATCTATTTTTAACTCATTAGTAATATCGCTTTTTATTGTGATGTTCAAATTATCTAAATCCTTTTTTAGGTTGGAAACGGTTCCCATTCTTTCAATAATACCGGTAAACATAATGTTATTTATTTGGTTAAATTTGCAATAGCAAAATTACAAACAAAAGTTATCAAAAGTTAATGATGAGAGAAGAAAAATTAAAAGTTGGTATTTCAATTGGCGACCTTAATGGAATAGGCGGTGAGATCATTATTAAAACTTTTGAAGACACAAGAATGTTGGATTTTTGTACACCTGTAATTTTTGCATCTGTAAAGGCACTTACCTTTTTAAAAAAGCATTATAAAAGTGATTTCCATTTTCACGGTATAAACAAACCTAAAGAGACTATTAATGGAAAGATAAATGTTGTAAATGTTTGGCAAGAGAATTTTAATATCGAGTTTGGAAAAGAAAGCAATAAAGCTGGAGATTTAGCTATCAAGTCGTTAGAAGCAGCCACTTCAGCGCTGATTAATGATGAAATTGACGTTTTGGTAACCGCGCCAATAAATAAACATAATATTCAATCTGATAAATTTAACTTTCCTGGGCATACAGATTATTTGGCTAAAAGATTGGAAGGGGACAGTCTTATGTTCATGATTACTGACAATTTGAAAGTAGGATTATTAACAGATCATGTCCCATTAAAAGATATTGCTTCACACATTTCACCAGAATTAATTGAGAAGAAAATCAATATTATTGACTTGACTTTAAAACAGGACTTTGGGATAAATAAACCTAAAATTGCCGTTTTAGGTATAAACCCTCATACTGGTGATAACGGGGTGATTGGCAATGAAGATGACGAAATATTACGTCCAACCTTAAAGAAGATTATGGAATCGGGAAAGTTGGTTTATGGTCCTTATGCAGCAGACAGCTTTTTTGGGTCAGATAACTTTAAAAATTTTGATGCTATTGTTGCTGCCTATCATGACCAAGGGTTAATTCCGTTTAAAACGCTTTCTTTTGGTAAAGGAGTTAATTTTACGGCAGGCTTGAATAAAATCAGGACCTCACCAGATCATGGAACAGCGTTTGAAATAGCAGGTAAAGGGCTGGCAGATCCAAATTCATTTAAAGAAGCGATTTTTGAAGCCATTCATATTTTTAATAAGAGGAAAGAATATATGGAATTATCGACCAATCCGCTTAAAAAAGCTCCTAAAAAAGGGTAAACATTTTTTTATTGATTACACCTTTTGGTTAAAGAAAAATGTATATATTTGCAGGCTCAAAATGAATGTGATATGAGGCCGTTAAAAGAGTTTACAATTCAATTTGTAGGATTAAAGGCCGGTGAACATTATTTTGATTATCAAATTGATAAAAAGTTCTTTGAGTATTTCAAGTTTGAAGATTTTAATGATTCAAATATAAAAGCACAGGTTTTATTAAATAAAAAACCAACACTTTTAGAATTTGAATTTGAAATTTCCGGAACTGTAAATGTTAATTGTGATCTGTCAAATGAACCTTATGACCAGGAAATAAATGGAACTTTGGATTTAGTTGTTAAGTTTGGACAGGAGTTCAATGATGAAAATGAAGATATATTAATTATTCCTCACGGAGAATATGAAGTAAAGATCGGGCAATACATTTATGAATTAATAGTACTTTCTGTACCAAAAAAATTGATTCACCCAGGAATTAAAGACGGATCTTTAAAATCTGAAATATTAGAAAAACTAGAAGAGTTAAGCCCAAAAGCTCTTGACGAAAAGGGAAATTCGGAGGAAATAGATCCTCGATGGGACAAATTAAAGAAACTATTAACGGATAAATAACATAAAAAATGGCGCATCCTAAAAGAAAAATCTCAAAAACCAGAAGAGATAAAAGAAGAACACATTACAAAGCAGAAGCTCCTCAAATTGCAACGTGCCCTACAACAGGAGAAGCACATCTTTATCACAGAGCTCATTGGCATGAAGGAAAGCTTTATTATAGAGGACAAGTGCTCATTGATAGTACAGAGGCTGAAGAAAATTTAGCATAGAAATTATGCATGCATATAAATAAACGCTCGTTTCGAGCGTTTTTTTTATGATTAATTTTTCTAAAAGTTAAAAACAACCTATTTTGCGTCTAAATTGACCAAAAAGTGGTAAATTCTTTTAAATTTACAGTGTTTTTGGCTTGTTTTTATCATTTTTAGGTCAAAATTAAACAACTCATATGAGTAAGATCTCAGCTGCAATTACTTCTTTAGGGGCCTATGTTCCGGATTATGTACTAACCAACAAAATATTGGAAACAATGGTTGATACAAATGACGAATGGATTACTACTCGAACAGGAATTAAAGAACGACGAATATTAAAAGAGAAAAATAAAGGAACCTCCTTTTTAGCTATAAATGCTGCTAAAGATTTAATTCAAAAATCTAAACTTGACCCTAAAGAAATAGACCTAGTTATTGTAGCTACTGCTACTCCAGATATGCAGGCCGCTCCAACGTCTGTATACGTAGCGTCACAAATTGGAGCTACGAATGCATTTGGTTATGATTTGATCGCTGCATGTTCCAGTTTTATATATGCAGCATCAACGGCATCTAGTTTTATAGAATCTGGAAAATATAAAAAAGTTTTGGTTATTGGTGCAGATATGAACTCGTCAATGATAGATTATACTGACCGAACAACATGCATTATTTTTGGGGATGGAGCAGGTGCTGTACTTTTTGAACCCAATAATGAAGGATTTGGCATCCAAGATGAGTATTTGAGAAGTGATGGAACGGGAAGAGAGTTCCTACAGGTACCAGCTGGAGGGTCAATAGAGCCAGCCACTGAAGAAACCATCAAAACAAAGAAACATTTTGTCTTTCAAGATGGTAAGACCGTATTTAAATGGGCTGTTTCTAATATGGCAGATGTTTGTGAGAAAATAATGCATAAAAATAATTTGACCAATAGTGATATTAATTGGTTTGTGGCACATCAGGCAAATAAGCGAATTATAGACGCAACAACCAATCGATTAAAGTTGGAAAATGAAAAGGTCATGATGAACATCGAAAAATACGGGAATACAACATCAGCGACTATCCCACTTCTTCTTAATGATTATGAAAGCCAACTAAAAAAGGGGGACAATTTAATATTGGCTGCTTTTGGAGGAGGTTTTACCTGGGGCTCCATTTACTTGAAATGGGCTTACAATTCTTAAACTAAAAACTAACTAAATCAAAATCTAATAATTATGGATTTAAAAGAAATTCAAAACCTAATCAAATTTGTAGCTAAATCAGGCGCAAGTGAAGTTAAATTAGAAATGGGTGACGTAAAAATCACTATTAGAACAGGCGAATCTCATAAAGGAGAGACTACTATTGTGCAACAAATTCCAGTAAGTACACCAGCAGCACAAGCGCCTGTTGCACCTCAACCAGCAGAACCAGCTACAAACGCTCCAGAATCAAGTTCTGAAGGGTCTGAAGACTCAAAATACATTACAATTAAATCACCTATAATTGGTACTTTTTATAGAAAACCCTCTCCAGACAAACCTGTATTTGTAGAGGTTGGACAAACCATAAACCAAGGAGATGTTTTATGTGTTATTGAAGCTATGAAATTATTTAACGAAATAGAATCAGAAGTTTCAGGAAAAATAATAAAAGTATTAATTGACGACGCTTCTCCAGTAGAATTCGATCAACCTTTATTTTTGGTAGATCCATCATAACAATTTAAAAGTTCCAATAAACAAATCCTTAAATCCAGTACTTGGAATTTGAAATTTTTAAAACTATAAGTTATGTTTAAAAAAATACTAGTTGCAAACAGAGGAGAAATAGCATTACGTGTTATTCGAACCTGTAAAGAAATGGGACTTAAAACAGTTGCTGTATATTCTACAGCAGATGAAGATAGTCTTCATGTACGGTTTGCAGACGAAGCTGTTTGCATAGGACCACCACCAAGTAGTGAATCTTACTTGAAAATGTCAAATATTATTGCAGCCGCAGAAATTACAAATGCAGACGCAATACATCCTGGATATGGTTTCTTATCAGAAAACGCTAAGTTTTCAAAAATTTGTGAAGAACACGGAATTAAATTCATTGGCGCTTCTGCAGAAATGATTAATAGAATGGGAGATAAGGCTAATGCAAAATCTACAATGATAGCAGCAGGCGTTCCTTGTGTACCAGGAAGTGAAGGTGTTATTGAATCATTTGAAGACTGTGAAAAGATTGCGAAAGAGACAGGTTACCCAGTTATGCTTAAAGCTTCTGCTGGAGGTGGAGGAAAAGGGATGCGTGCCGTTTTGAAACCAGAAGATCTAAAAGACGCTTGGGATTCTGCAAGACAGGAATCTAAAGCAGCGTTTGGAAATGACGATATGTACATGGAAAAACTTATTGAAGAACCCAGACATATCGAAATTCAAATTGTAGGTGATTCAAAAGGAAAAGCATGTCATTTATCAGAGAGAGATTGTTCTATACAGCGTAGACATCAAAAATTGACTGAAGAAGCTCCATCTCCTTTTATGACACCACAGTTAAGAAAAAAAATGGGTGAAGCTGCAGTAAAAGCGGCTGAATATATTGGATATGAAGGAGTAGGTACAATTGAATTCTTGGTAGATAAACACAGGAATTTTTATTTCATGGAGATGAATACTCGTATCCAAGTAGAACATCCAATTACAGAACAGGTTATAGATTTCGACTTAGTTTTCGAACAAATAAAAGTAGCTGCTGGTGTACCTATTTTAGGTGTTAATTATGTTCCAAAACTACATTCAATTGAATGCAGAATCAATGCAGAAGACCCTTATAATGGGTTTAGGCCTTCACCTGGAAGAATAAATAATTTACATGTTCCAGGAGGTCATGGAGTAAGAGTAGACACCCATGTATATGCTGGTTATACTATTCCTCCAAATTATGATTCTATGATCGCAAAGTTGATTACTACTGCTCAAACCAGAGAAGAGGCAATTAGTAAAATGAAAAGAGCCTTGGACGAATTTGTAATTGAAGGAATTGCTACGACCCTACCTTTCCATAGACAATTAATGGATCATCCAGATTACATAGCTGGTAATTATACCACTAAATTCATGGAAGACTTTGTAATGGATGAACCAGAAGATTAAAAAAGAAACTCCGAATTAAACTTCGGAGTTTTTTTATGTCTTTTTAATTACATTTAGACAAATTATCTTTAAAATGAAAAACGTAATTATTTTGGGATCTGGAATGGTTGGTACAACCATGGCCATTGATATGGCTAAAACTTCTAATGTCACTATTTCAGATATAAATGAACGAGCTTTAAAACGAGTAAAGGACAGAAGTAATGCTCTAAAAACGTTGAAATTAGATGTTACAAATAAAGTTGAACTAAAAACAGCTCTTGAGCCATTTGATTTAGTTATTTGTGCGGTTCCAGGATTTTTAGGTTTTCAAACTTTAAAAACAATTATTGAAGCGAAGAAGCATGTAATTGATATTTCATTTTTTCCTGAAAACTCTCTTGATTTAGATACTTTGGCAAAAGAGAATAATGTGACTGCTATAGTTGATTGTGGAGTTGCTCCTGGTATGGGTAATGTGATATTAGGTTACTATGATAGTAAAATGAACCTTACGGATTTTGAATGTTTGGTTGGTGGCTTACCAAAAGTAAAAAAATGGCCATTTAGTTATAAAGCACCTTTTTCTCCAATAGATGTTATTGAGGAATATACAAGACCAGCGAGATATGTTGAAAATGGGAAATTAATTATTAAAGAGGCCTTATCAGATTGTGAATATGTAGAATTTGATGAAGTAGGAACTTTGGAATCCTTTAATTCTGATGGACTACGATCAATAATTTTTACAATGCCTCAAATATCTAATATGAAGGAAAAGACATTACGCTATCCAGGACATGTAGAGTATATTAAAGTTTTAAAAGAAAGTGGATTTTTTGAAGAAGAAAAAATTAGCGTTAGCGGCAAAGAGGTTTCCCCTTTAGAATTTACCTCTAAAATATTGTTTAATGAATGGAGGTTAAAAGAAGAAGAGGAAGAATTTACAATTATGAGAATAACTTTGAAAGGAGAAAATAGAAATGGAAAGATTGAAGAAATTAAGTACGATTTGTATGATGAATATTGTCCTAAAACTAAAACATCATCAATGTCTCGTACTACTGGATATACGGCAACAGCAGCAGCTAATTTATTTTTGGATGGATTATTTAATGAAAAAGGAGTCTTTCCTCCAGAATTAGTTGGAAAACACGAAGAATGCTTTAATTACTTCATAAAATATTTAAAGGATAGAAATGTGATCTATAACAAATCATCAAGGTTGATGTAAGACTTATGAATATTAAGGAAAGCTTATATAAAGAATGTAATGACTATATAGAAAAAAGGCTGAAAACAATACAAAACTCTATTAAAGAAATCCAGAGCTCTCTGCTTTCTGAAACAAAAAGTAGTGCAGGAGATAAGCATGAAACGGGAAGGGCCATGTTGCAACTCGAAAGAGAAAAAGCGGGACAGCAATTAGCGGAAGCACAAAAATTAAAAGAAACTTTATCCAAAATAAACATTGCAAATACTTCCAAAAATACTTGTTTAGGCAGTGTGGTTTATACAACTCACACAAATTATTTTATTAGCATAAGTGCTGGAAAATTAACAATCGATAATACAGATTTTTTTGCTATTTCTCCTCTTACACCAATAGGTCAATTATTGTTATCAAAACAAGTTGATGATGAGATGATTTTTAGAGAAAAGAAATTTATAATTAAAGAAATTCTGTAGTAATTTAACCTCTAATCCTCAATGATATGAAACAAATATTCATTTTTAGTTTAATTGTTTTTAGCTCCTTTTCCTTAAATGCTCAAGAATCAAAAGAAATTGAAACAGAGAATTCAGTTTATTTTAAAATTAAAAACTTTGGAGTTAATGTAGATGGTCATTTTGAAACGGTTTCAATATCTACATTATTTAATTCTAAAAAAGAGTTAACAGATATTTCTGCAACAGTTGAGGTTGAGTCCATTACAACAGGAATGGAAGGTAGAGACAAGCATATTTTAAAAGAAGATTTCTTTCATGTTAAAAAATATAAGGATATTGAGTTCAAAACAATAAGTATAAAAAAGGAATCCCTTGAAAGTTATTTGGTAACTGCTAACCTAACAATTAAAAATATAAATAAACAAATCACTATTCCAATTCAAGTTGAAAAGACAGAAGAAGCATTTATTGTCACATCAAATTTCGGAATTAATCGTAAAGATTTTAATGTTGGGGGAAGCAGTTTTGTGTTGGGTAAAACCGTAAAAATTAGAGTTAAGCACAAGCAATATTTTTAGAAAAAACAATAAAAAACCACTTGAATTTCAAGTGGTTTTTTGATAGTCTTAAAATTCTATTATTTTATCTTCTCATTAGTTTTACTTGGTAATACATCATAACCCATATTAAAAAAAGTAAAACCAAAAATATCGGCATATTGCTCAATAGTTTTACTTACAGGAGTTCCAGCACCATGGCCTGCATCTGTTTCAATTCGAATAAGGGTTGGATTATTCCCATTCTGCTTGTCTTGAAGTTCGGCTGCAAATTTAAAACTATGCGCTGGCACAACTCTATCGTCGTGGTCGCCAGTTGTAACCATCGTTGCAGGATATTGAACACCCGCTTTAACGTTATGTACTGGCGAATAACCTTTTAGATAAAAAAACATCTCTTTGCTTTCTTCAGATGTACCATAATCGTAAGCCCAACCAGCTCCTGCTGTAAATGTATGGTAACGTAACATGTCTAAAACACCAACTGCTGGCAATGCTACTTTCATTAAATCCGGACGTTGCGTCATTGTTGCTCCAACTAACAAACCTCCATTAGAACCTCCTCTAATCGCTAAATAGTCTGATGATGTATAATTGTTAGCAATTAAGTATTCTCCGGCAGCAATAAAATCATCAAATACATTTTGCTTTTGCAATTTTGTTCCTGCTTTATGCCATTCTTTTCCGTATTCTCCACCACCTCTTAAATTAGGTACAGCATAAATACCACCTTGTTCCATCCAAACGGCATTTGTAATACTAAAACCAGGATTTAAACTAATATTGAATCCTCCATAACCATAAAGAATCGTTGGGTTTTTTCCATTAAGTTCAATTCCTTTTTTATGAGTAATCATCATTGGGACTTTTGTACCATCTTTAGAGCTGTAAAATACTTGATTGCTTTCATAATCGTCTGGATTAAAATCGATACTTGGTTTCCAGTACAATTCAGATTTTCCAGTTTCTACATCAAACTTGTAAATACTTGAAGGTGTTTTGTAATTTGTAAACGAGTAATAATCTGTTTTTTCTTCTTTTTTTCCACCAAAACCACCAGCATTTCCTAAACCTGGAAGCCCTATTTCTCTAACTAAATTTCCGTCAAAATCATATTGTTTTACTTGAGAAATGGCATCTACCATATATTCTGCAAAAAAGTAACCTCCTCCTGTTGATGGACTTAAAACATATTCTGTTTCTGGAATAAAATCTTTCCAATTCCCTGGTACGGGATTAGAAGCATTAACCGTTACGATTTTTTGATTTGGTGCATTCAAATTTGTCACTAAATACAATTTACTACCATCATTATCAATCACATACGTATCACTATCAGTATGATCTAAAATAGTTACCAAAGGGCTATTGGGTTTTGATAGATCTTTTAGAAATAACTTATTTCCTGAAGTTGAAATGCTTGCTCTTACAAGTAGATAATTATTGTCCTCTGTGACACTCCCACCAACATATCTGTGCTTTTCTAAAGGAATTGCTCCAAAGATTACTCTATCTTCTTTTTGAGAAGTTCCTAATTTGTGATAATATAATTTATGTTGATCTGTTTTAGCTGACAATTCGCTTCCTTTTGGTTTGTCATAACTTGAGTAATAGAAACCTTCATCTTTATACCAAGACATTCCACTAAACTTAACATCTACAATTGTGTCTTCTATTCTTTTTTTAGATTCAGCATCCATAATCAAAATCTTTCTCCAATCGCTTCCTCCTTCAGAAATACTGTAAGCTAATATTTTTCCACTTTTTGAAAAGCTTGCTCCACCTAAAGATATAGTACCATCTTCCTTAAACGTATTGGGATCTAAAAAGACTTCTGCATTTTTTGGGTCGTCTGCAGTTTTATATCTGTAGATGACGTATTGGTTCTGCAACCCATCATTTTTATAAAAATAAGTGTAGTCACCTTCTTTAAAAGGAGAGCCAATTTTTTCATAGTTCCATAACTTCTCTAATCGATCTTTCAATTCTTCTCTATATGGGATGTTCTCTAAATAACCATAGGTTGTTTGATTTTGATTTCTCACCCATTCTTCAGTTTCTTTGCTTCTATCATCTTCTAACCATCGGTAAGGGTCTTTTACATCAGTACCAAAATAATTGGTCACAATATCAACTTTATTGGTTTTGGGATAATTAATTGTAATGTTTTGTTCTTTTTGCAATTCTTTTGTTGTTTTACACGATATAATTACTGAAAGCGCTATTAAAATAAAGATTAATTTTTTCATGGAAATCAGGTTTTAATTAACCTATAAAATTAACACAAAAAAAGCTCTTACTTAAATAAGTATGAGCTTAAAACTGTAATTTTTATTTAGTCTAAACTAATTTATTATCAACTAAATATTCGGCTATTTGAATTGCATTGGTTGCAGCACCTTTACGCAAGTTATCAGCAACAATCCACATATTAAGGGAATTAGGCTGGGTTTCATCCCTCCTTATTCTGCCTACAAAAACGTCATCTTTCCCACTAGCATATATTGGCATTGGATACGTATTTGTGTCCGTATTGTCTTGAACAGTTATTCCTGAAGATTGGCTTAAGAGTTTACGAACATCTGAAAGATCAAAATCATTTTCAAACTCCACATTAACAGCTTCAGAATGACCGCCTGAAGTTGGGATTCTAACCGCAGTTGCTGTAATAGAAAACGTTCTGTCATTTAAGATTTTCTGTGGTTCTCTGGCGAGTTTCATTTCTTCTTTGGTATAACCATTTTCCTCAAACACATCGCAATGCGGTAAAGCATTTCTGCTTATTGGGTATGGATAGGCCATTTCTCCTTTAATACCATTAATTTCATTTTCGAGTTGCTGTACAGCCTTAATACCAGTTCCAGAAACAGATTGATATGTTGAAACAACTACACGTTTCATTTTATACTTATCATGCAACGGGGCTAAAGCCAATACTAATTGAATTGTAGAGCAATTAGGGTTCGCAATAATTTTATCGTCTTTAGTCAATTCATGAGCATTAATTTCAGGAACTACTAACTTTTTAGTAGGATCCATTCTCCAAGCTGATGAATTATCAATAACCGTTGAACCAACTTCAGCGAATTTTGGCGCCCAATCTAATGATGTGCCTCCGCCAGCCGAAAATATTGCGATGTCTGGTTTCATTTCAACAGCAGTTTGTAAGCCAACTACTTTATAGTTTTTTCCTTTAAAATCTATTTCTTTTCCAACAGATCTCTCCGAAGCAACAGGAATAAATTCAGTTAATGGGAAATTACGTTCCGCAAGCACTTGTCTCATTACTTCTCCAACCATTCCGGTGGCACCTACTACAGCTACTTTCATTTTCTAAAAAATTAGTTTACAAAATTATGGCATTTATTGTTTCAAACACTTAATACTCCCCCATTTTTTTGTTAAAAATATAGCATAAAAAAAGTCTCATTTTTAAAATAAACGAGACTTTTTTAAGAATCATATAAATTTTTATATGATTATTCAGGTTTAAGAAATTTTTACTTTTTAAGTAAATCTCTGATTTCTCCTAATAAGTCATTATCAGATGGTCCTGCAGGAGCTGCTGGCTCAACAGGTTTTTTAGATTTGTTGTAAGCCCTTACAATCATGAACATAACCAAACCAACTATAAGAAGGTTTATAATAGTGTTGATCCAAGATCCGTACGCAATAACAGCGGCTCCAGCCTCTTTAGCAGCAGCTAAACTTGCATATTCAGTACCGTCCATAGCATAATGAAGATCTTCAAAATTCATTCCACCCGCAAAATAACCAATAAATGGCATGGCGATATTGGATACAAATCCATTGATTACAGCACCAAGTGCTCCAGCCATAATTACTGCAACTGCGAAATCAATCACATTGCCGGTCATGATAAAATCTTTAAACTCTTTAAGCATAATTTTAAAATTTAGTTAGAATTAATAATTAGCAATTTAAAGAAAAATTCAACTGATTGGTCTTATAAAAAAGGAATTTTATTTATTTATTATCGACAAAACACTCGTTTTACTCGTTGAGATACAGAAGTTAGTACTTCATACGATATAGTATTGGTTGTGTTTCCTAATTTCTCAGCAGTATTAGTCTTATCGAATATTACAACTTCATCTCCTTCTTTACAATCAATATCTGTAATATTCACCATTATCATATCCATACAAACATTACCTATAATGGGAGCTTTCTTACTATTAATTGTAACGAATCCTTTGCCATGCCCATATTGCCGCCCTATACCATCTGCATGGCCAATTGGTATTGTAGCTGTTTTTTGCAATGAATCACTTTTAAACCCTCTATTATATCCAACGGTTTCTCCCTTTTCTATGAGATGAATTTGAGAAATAACAGATTTTAAAGAAGAAATAGGGACTAAGTTATTATTTTCTTTTTGCGAATTGCCAAAGCCATATAAACCAATTCCGCTTCTTACCATATCAAAATGTACTTCGGGATAGTTTAATATTCCTGATGTGTTGCACATATGTAGCCAAGGCTTATAGCCAATTTTTTTTTCAAACTTTTTAGAAATGGATT
>CAYTSL010000015.1:0-16504 GCA_964440415.1 uncultured Flavobacteriaceae bacterium | reverse complement strand
CTGCTAATCGAAAAATTAAAGAAGAAGGTGTTAAATTTAAAAGCCATATAGATGGTAGTTTTCATACGTTCACGCCAGAGAATGTTATGGAAATTCAGAGAATTATAGGAGCAGATATTATTATGGCTTTTGATGAATGTACACCATACCCTTGCGATTATAATTATGCTAAAAGATCTATGCATATGACCCATAGGTGGTTAGATAGATGCATTGATCATTTAAAGAAAGTTCCTTACAAATACGACTATAGCCAATCATTTTTTCCAATAGTTCAAGGCAGTACTTACAAAGATCTTCGAGTCCAATCAGCAGAATATATAGCTGGAGTAGGAGCAGAAGGAAATGCGATAGGTGGATTGTCTGTAGGTGAACCGGCAGAGGAAATGTATGCCATGACAGAAGTTGTTACAAATATACTTCCTGAAGATAAACCTCGTTACTTAATGGGAGTTGGTACACCAATTAATATTTTAGAAAATATTGCTTTAGGAATCGATATGTTTGATTGCGTTATGCCTACAAGAAACGCCAGAAACGGTATGTTGTTTACAGCTAATGGAACGATTAATATCAAAAATAAAAAATGGGAGGATGATTTTTCTGAAATAGATGAAATGGCTATAACCTTTGTAGATACTGAATATTCCAAAGCTTATCTTAAACATCTTTTTACTGTAAATGAACTTCTTGGAAAGCAAATTGCTACAATTCATAACCTAGGTTTTTATTTGTGGTTGGTTCGGGAG
Source organism: uncultured Flavobacteriaceae bacterium (assembly GCA_964440415.1). GTDB lineage: Bacteria > Bacteroidota > Bacteroidia > Flavobacteriales > Flavobacteriaceae > Site-B1. The sequence continues at coordinate 15,755 of CAYTSL010000015.1, read as the reverse complement.
GCGAGAAAACATATATTAGCCGGAGATTTTGCAACATGGAAAAATACAATGGTTAAACAAATGGATAAACGACTGTAGCTGTGAAAATTTTTGATTGGTACATATTAAAACGTTACATCTTCACTTTTTTTATGATGCTTTTGCTGTTTATTCCTATTGGAATCACAGTTAATTTAGCTGAAAAAATTGGCAAAATATTGGAGAATGAAATTCCGTTCTCCGAAGTATCAAGATATTATTTAGATTTTACAATTTATTTCGCTAACCTATTATTTCCATTGTTTCTGTTTTTATCAGTCATTTGGTTTACCTCTAAACTTGCAAATAACACAGAGATTATTGCTTTTTTGAGCTCTGGCGTTTCATTTTCAAGGTTTTTAAGACCGTATATGGTTGGAGCAACTATTGTGGCCATTTTAGCACTTGTATTAGGGTTGTATTTGGGTCCTAAAGCAAGTAAGGGATATAATGAATTTAACTATAAGTACTTTAAAAGAAGTAAAAAAGATAGACAAAGCAGGAATGTTTACAGACAAGTAAATGATAATGATTTTATTTATGTAAGCAATTTTAATTTTAAAGACAAACGAGGTAATAATTTTACTTTAGAACATTATGAGGACAACAAACTTGTTTACAAAATAAGTGCTAATAGTATTAAATTTATTGAAAAAGATACCACCTACAGACTAGTCAATTACGTAAAAAGAAAAGTTGGTGATACTGATGATATGCTGGAGATTGTTAGGAGAAAAGACACTATTTTTTCGTTTGATCTGGAAGATCTGACACCAGTGGAGTACATAGCAGAAACCTTAAGTTATAATAAGCTAACCAGTTTTATAAAGAAAGAAAAAGAAAGAGGTTCATCAAATATTGGAAGATATGATCTGGTAAAATACAAGAAGTGGAGTTTACCTGTTGCAGTATTTATACTTACTATTATTGCGGTTGCCGTATCCTCAATTAAGCGAAGAGGTGGTATGGGAGTCAATTTAGCATTTGGAATAACAATAGCTATGATCTATGTTTTTTTCGATAAAATCTTTGGCGTTCTAGCAGAACAATCGAACTTTTCACCATTAATAGCAGTTTGGTTTCCTAACGTTATATTTGGTATTTTAGCTGGATACCTTTTGTACAATGCAAAACGCTAAGCTTAAAAACTATTTTCATCTTCATTTTTTAGTATTTATTGCTGGATTTACTGCAATTTTGGGGGAATTAATATCTATTCAAGCTGTTCCTTTAGTTTGGTTTAGAATGTTAATAGCAGCAATACTTATGTTTTTTTACATAAGGTTGATGCGGATTAAAATCAATATTCCTACTAGATATATTATAAGGTTCTCTGTTGCTGGCATTATAATAGCATTACATTGGATTACCTTTTTTGGATCTATTAAAGTGGCAAATGTTTCAATTGCTTTATCCATGTTTTCTACCGGAGCATTTTTTGCTTCTTTTATTGAACCAATAATATTTAGAAGACGGATTATTTGGTATGAAATTATTTTTGGATTACTAGTAATAATTGGTGTATTTATTATTACTAAAAGTGAAATGAAATACCTAACAGGAATAATTTTAGGAATTATTTCGGCTTTTTTGTCCTCACTATTTGCGGTTATAAATGGGAAATTCCTGGAGAAAAATTCAGCCACAGTTATTTCTTTTTATGAGTTTTTGGGTGGAGTTCTATTTATAACCTTGTTTATACCAATATTTGGTGATGGATTCTCAATGGAATTTTTTAAATTAAGTGGATCAGATTATGGGTATCTATTTATACTAGCATCCATTTGTACAGCCTATGCATTTATAGCTTCTGTATATATTATGAATTATATAAGTCCTTTTACAGTAATTCTAACCTATAATTTAGAACCGGTCTATGGTATTTTGTTAGCTTTGATCTTATTTCCTGAATCGGAAAAAATGAGCCCTCAATTTTATATAGGCGCAATTATAATTATTTCTGTAGTGATCTTAAATGGATTCATCAAAAATTCTAAAAGATTAAAAAGAGTTGGCATTTAACATGTACCAAGTATAAAGTTTTTATATTTGTATACTAACTAACAAAATCAATTTTCAATGGAGTATTTAGAATTTGAACTTCCTATTAAAGAATTAGAAGAACAACTTCAAAAGTGCCAGTTAATTGGTGAAGAAAGTGATGTTGATGTAACTGAAACTTGTAAGCAAATTGAAATAAAATTAGTTGAAGCTAAAAAAGAGATATACAAAAACTTAACACCTTGGCAACGTGTTCAACTATCTCGACATCCATCTAGACCATATACATTAGATCATATACATGCAATTTGTGGGGAATCATTTTTAGAACTACATGGAGACCGTGGCTTTAAAGACGATAAAGCTATGATTGGTGGATTGGGTAAAATAGGAGATCAAAGCTATATGTTCATTGGTCAGCAAAAAGGATATAACACCAAAACAAGACAATATCGCAATTTTGGTATGGCTAACCCTGAAGGGTATAGAAAGGCTCTTAGACTTATGAAATCAGCAGAAAAATTTGGAATTCCTGTTGTTACTTTATTAGATACTCCAGGTGCATATCCAGGACTTGAAGCAGAAGAACGTGGACAAGGAGAAGCGATTGCCAGAAATATTCTGGAGATGGTTAGGTTGAAAGTACCTATTGTAACGGTAGTTATTGGTGAAGGAGCTTCCGGTGGAGCACTTGGAATAGGAGTTGGAGATAAGGTACTTATGTTAGAAAACACATGGTACTCTGTAATCTCTCCAGAATCCTGTTCTTCAATTTTATGGCGTAGCTGGGAGTATAAAGAACAAGCCGCTGATGCGTTAAAACTTACGGCTAAAGATATGAAGCGACTAAAATTGGTTGATGAGATCATTAAAGAACCTATTGGAGGCGCTCATAATGATAGAGAGGCAACATTCATTTCCGTTAGAGATGCGATAGTAAAATCATATGATACATTAAAAAACTTATCACCAAAAGAATTGGTTAAACAAAGGATGGATAAATATTCAGAAATGGGTGTTTATAAATAGAATTTCTTTTAGTTATAGTATGTCAAGCAAACCGAAATATTTTATTTCGGTTTTTTTTACACTTATAAACAATAATTTTCACTTGTTAACAGTTGAATTGTTTATTACCTGTTAAGATTCATTAGTCATCAACAGTCTACATTTTTAACAATTTAGTTACTTTAGCTCCCATGAAACAGCCAAACCAGATAACAGGATATCAAGTAGACAAAAGTACATTAATCAGTTTAGAAAAGGGAAAAATACCTCCACAAGCACTTGATTTAGAGGAAGTTGTGCTTGGGGCAATGATGATAGATAAAAAGGGCGTTGATGAAGTTATTGATATTTTAAGTCCGGATGCATTTTATAAAGAAGCACATCAGCATATTTTTGAGGCAATTTTTCAGTTATTTGAAAATAGTGAGCCAATTGACTTATTAACGGTTTCTAGCCAATTAAAGAAAAATGAAAAACTGGTGGTGGTTGGAGGCGATTTTTATTTGATTTCGTTGACGCAAAAAGTTTCATCATCAGCTCATATTGAGTTTCATGCACGAATTATTCTTCAGAAATTTATTCAAAGAAGTTTAATTAAGATTTCCAGTGAAATTATAGAAGATTCTTATGATGAATCTAAAGATGTTTTTGATCTTTTAGATAATGCAGAAGCTAAATTATATGAAGTAACACAAGGCAATATAAAAAGGTCTAGTGAAACAGCTCAAAATTTGGTAATTCAAGCCAAAAGAAAAATAGAGGAAATTTCTAATAAAGAAGGCTTAAGTGGTATACCTTCGGGATTTGCAAAACTTGACAGACTTACATCTGGATGGCAAGAAAGTGATCTTATAATTGTAGCTTCTAGACCTGGTATGGGTAAAACGGCACTAACACTTTCTATGGCTAGAAATATTGCTGTAAATAATAATATTCCGGTTGCGTTTTTCTCTTTGGAAATGTCGTCTGTACAATTAATAACACGTTTAATATCAAGTGAAACAGGGTTATCTTCTGAAAAATTGAGAACTGGAAGATTGGAAAAGCATGAGTGGGAGCAATTAAATGTAAAAGTTAAAGGTCTTGAAAAAGCCCCATTATTCATAGATGATACACCTTCTTTATCAATCTTTGATTTAAGAGCAAAAGCACGTCGATTAGCATCACAACACGGAATCAAACTAATTGTTGTTGATTACTTACAATTAATGACTGCCGGAAGCAATATGAAAGGAGGTAACAGAGAACAAGAAATTTCACAGATTTCTAGGAATCTTAAAGCGCTTGCCAAGGAATTAAGTGTCCCAGTAATAGCATTATCACAGTTATCTCGTGCAGTGGAAACCAGAGGAGGTAGTAAACGTCCTTTGTTGAGTGACTTAAGGGAATCTGGTGCTATTGAACAAGATGCAGATATAGTCTCTTTTATTTACAGACCTGAATATTACAAAATTGAAGAATGGGATGATGACGACAGAACACCAACTGAAGGACAAGCTGAATTCATTGTTGCTAAGCACAGAAATGGTGGTCTGGATAGTATTCGCTTAAAATTCATTGCTAACTTAGGAAAATTCGATAATCTGGACGATTTTGATACACCTTTCAATCAGGAATTCCACTCAAAAATGAATGCTGCAGCAAATGATGATACATTTAAGCCTGATTCGTTTCCTAGTGCCGATGATGCATTTGGAGATTCAAAGCAGTCAGATGAAAACGATGTACCATTTTAGACCTATTTGAGTGTAAATAGTTAACAACTTATCGTATTAAAGTTGACTTAATATTTTTACATAATCATTTATTTTAATTTAACTTCGCTTTCTGTTTTAAAAAGTTTAATTACCAGATGTTAAACCAAACTCGTACAACCAACATATTATTGTTAATTATTGTTATTCCGCTAGTATTTTATTTACTTAAAATACTATCGTTTATATTTATTCCACTGGTTTTTTCAATGTTTGTAGCATTACTATTCTTGCCATTAATGCGTTGGTTAACAAAAAGGAAAGTCCCAAAAGGTATAAGCATTTTTTTTGTTATTTTATTGATAATTGGTGGATTGATAATTGGTGCAGAATTAATTCAATTATCAAGTAGACAGATTATGTCAGCAGATACTGATTTTTTTGTTAAAGCTGAAGAAAAGATAACCAATTTAATAATTTATTTAGAAAATGTTTTTGGTGTAGAATTACAAAAAGACAAAAAGATATTGACCCATTTTTTACAAAAAGAAAACCTTGGTTCAACGGTTAATTTTCTACGAAAATCATTAACAATGGTACTAATGACTGCCTTTTTTGTTGTGCTTTTTTTGGCAGAATCAATTAATATGCATAAAGTATTAAACAAAACTATTTTAAAGAAAAAATATGCTTCAGTAAAAACTTTTATGAAGATTGAAAAGGATTTAATTACTTTCATTAAAGTTAAGTTTTTAGTAAGCTTACTCACAGGAATAGGTACTGGACTGGTTTGCTTATTTTTTGACATCAGTTTTCCAATATTTTGGGGGCTTTTTGCATTCATCATTAATTTTGTGCAAATGGTGGGTTCATTTATTTCAGTAATATTATTATCCCTTTTTGCATTTGTAGAGTTAGATCCAACAAGTACTTTATTCTTTTTTATTGTTACGATAACTGGAGTTCAGGTGATATTTGGAGGAATTTTAGAGCCTATTTTTATGGGGAAATCATTCTCTATAAACATTATTACAGTTTTAGTAATGCTTATGTTTTGGGGATTTCTTTGGGGAGTTCCAGGACTTATTATGGCAATTCCTATTACAGTATTCATTAAGATTATTTTAGATCAATTTCCGAGCACAAAACGAATTGCAAGTTTACTTTCTGGATCTGAAATAATAGTTAAATAATGTAATTACAATTCTTAAAATTTCATTAAAACAATTTACTCCGGAATATTTTTTGACTATCTTTCAATATATGAAAAAGATCTTCTTAACCTTTTTTCTTTTATTGGTGTCAATAGGCTCTTTTGCGTCTTATATTCTTATTCCTATGGATGCTGAGACACAGGATAATCATTTAAAGGCTTATGGAATTACGTTTTGGACGTTAGAAAGACAAATTAAGGTTAAATGGCTTTTAAATTATAGAGGTGGATCATTTCTATTACCTGATGATGATGATATAAAACGTGAATGCCAAATAAGAGGTGTTTCATTTGAAGTTATTTCGACCTCAAAGGCTGAATCCATTTTACTAGAAATAAGTAGCCCTAGTAAGAACATGGAAGCTGTAGTATTGGAGAAAGCTCCTAAAATAGCTGTTTATACTCCTATGGGCAAACAGCCTTGGGACGATGCTGTTACTATGGTTTTAACTTATGCTGAAATTCCGTACGAAACTGTGTATGATGAAGAAGTACTTAATGATGGACTGATACTATTTGATTGGTTGCATTTACATCATGAAGATTTTACCGGTCAATATGGAAAATTTTATAGGGCATATAGAACGGCTTCATGGTACATCAATGAAAAAAGATCAGCAGAAGAATTAGCCAAAACATTGGGATATAGTAAAGTGTCAGATGCCAAATTAGCTGTAGCATCTAAAATAAGAGACTATGTAATTGGTGGCGGATTTATGTTTGCCATGTGCAGTGCCACGGATAGTTTTGACATTGCTTTATCAGCAGAAGGAGTCGATATTTGTGAACCTATGTTTGATGGTGATGGGAGTACACCAAACTACCAGAATAAAATTGAATTTAAAAGAACTTTTGCTTTTACAGATTATATCTTGGAAAGAAGTCCGATGGTTTATGAGTTTTCATCTATTGACATGACCAATAAACGACGTATTCCAAAAATGACGGATTATTTTTCACTGATGGATTTTTCTGCAAAGTGGGATCCAATACCAACCATGCTTTGTCAAAATCACACGGCTTTGGTCAAAGGGTTTATGGGTCAAACGACGTCATTTGAACGCGATCATATTAAATCGAATGTGCTCATAATGGGAGAGAATAAAACCAATGGAGAGGCTAAATACATTCATGGAATTAAAGGAAAGGGGTTTTTTACATTTTATGGAGGTCATGATCCGGAAGATTATACGCATAGAGTAGGAGATCCAAAAACAGAACTAGGCCTTCATCCAACCTCTCCTGGCTACCGATTAATTTTAAACAACGTGTTATTTCCAGCAGCAAGAAAAAAGAAGCAAAAAACATAGATTAAATTCTTTCTATTTAAAAATTGATGATGAAATATTTTCAAAAGCAATTAAAACTAAAGCCATATTCCAGAGGGTTTCATTTGATTACTTCCGAAATCCTTGAAGCAATACCAGAATTAAAACAAATAAAAATAGGTCAATTACAGGTTTTTATTAAGCATACTTCAGCCAGTTTAACAATAAATGAAAATGCGGATTCTACGGTTAGACAAGATTTTGAAAGTCATTTTAATACAGTAGTTCCGGAAAATGCATCATATTATAGACATACCCTAGAAGGATCTGATGACATGCCTGCACACATTAAATCGTCTTTAATGGGATCTTCAGTTCAGATTCCAATTACAAATGGAAGATTAAATCTAGGTATTTGGCAAGGGGTCTATCTTTGTGAACACAGGAATGTAGGAGGTTCACGCAATTTAGTTCTTACAGCCTTTGGGGAATAGTATGGTATTTACCGTTTAATTATTCCTAAATTAAATAAGTCAATGATTACTTTTAATATTCCGGATTTATGATAAAAAAGTATCCTTTAAAAAATTGAGAAAGTCATCATCAGGATTTGTTTTATTTAAAGCAAGGTAAGCTGTATAGGCTTCAGAATAAATACCTATTTTTTCACGAATATTTGCTTTTTTCACAGCCTTTGTATAATATGCCTTTGCGTTTTCTAGATTTCCCAAATAAATATTTCCTTCTGCAATTGTAGAGAGTTTATTTAAATTGTTAGCTCTTACTTTCGAAGCTACTTCAATGGCTTGTAAGGCATAAGTTTTCATATCTCTTTTATCATCTTCCAATAATAAATTTAGAAATGCGAGATTTATAGCATTCAAAAATATTTGTTCTGTTTGGTTATATTTTTTCGCAATCCTTAAGGCTTTTTTAAAGCATTTATATGCAGCTTTACCACTATCATTATTAGTATTATTTAAGTATTCATTTTTAAATAGATTACCTAATAAAAATAGCATATCGCTATCGTTTTGAGCCAATTCATTAGCTTCCAATATTTCAATAGCTTCATCTCTTTGCCCTGAACATTCCATTGCATATATCAGTTTTTCTAGCCCACTTTCATTTAAATAATCTAAAGCAGGTTTTAATTTTCTAGTAACTTCATCATATTCACCTAATGCAATATTTATTTCTTCAAAGTTGGTATATTTATTAAAAAACGGGTTATCTGTAAGTGTATTTAGGATCAGTTCATAACTGTCGTTTTCTTTCGTTTTAGCATTAACCATCGATAAATGATCACCTCCAATATTCACCCATGATTCTTTACTAAATGGTCCTAGTGCGGAATCTTTTGAAACATATTCATCTCGAGTTGCTAAAGCAGTTTTAAAAGTGAAAGGATATCTATTTTTAAATGATTTAGACCAGTCATTACGTAATTGTACAATAAATGGTTGATCTTGTATTAGGTCCTGTATTTTATGTTTCCATAGTTCTTTTAGTGTATTATTTGTAATACCATTGCTGGGAGTTCCAAATAAAATCACATGACTTAATCGTTCTTTATGAAAATCGTTTAAATTTAGTATTGCTCTTTGTGCCACCAGACCACCAAGACTGTAAGCAACTATGGCTATTCTTTTATATTTTCCGAATTTATGTTTTATGGCTGCACTTAAATTTTCAGCTATTCTTTCTATATCATTAACCGACGCAAATACTTCTTTTCCTAATTGAGGATCAACATTCTCACTAAAACCAAACGGGAACATATCCCATCCTTCCATTCGCTCTTCTTTGGACAAAAAATCTGGTATTTTCCCAAATGTTCTCCAAGCCTCTCCAGAGAAACCATGAACAAAAATTATGGCATTATTCGCGTCAGGGTTTTCATAGAATACTTTTTTAATTTCCTTTTTTTCTTTTGTCCTTGAAGCAATTAAACCTTCATTATAAGTTTCCTGTTTAATAATTTTTTCGGTTGGAGCCTTACTTAATTCAAAATTATAATCAAATTGAATATTTACAAATGGTTTTTGTTGTAGTCCCTTTTGAAGTGCTATTTTAGGAACATTTTCTAAAACATAATCGATAACATCCGTTAATCGAATGTATGGATCAACAAATGCTGGCTGATGTTCACCTCTTAAAACCTCTAATAGACAAGTAGTAAATATGCTATTTTTCTCTTTAGTGAACTTATACGATCTTTGTTCATCTTTGCAAGCGGATATAATTGCCATTCCCTCCTCATCATCAATATCTTGTAGCATTCCTTCTGGATTTAACTTAACTTCATCACCTTGTTTATTAATTCTATCTTCAAGCTTTTCACTAGCATCTAAAATACCTTGACCTTTAGTTAATCCTTGTGCATGGCAGCAATCAAAAAAGAAAATTATTCTATCTGCTATCAAAGCATTTATCTTTTCTTTAAGTTCTTTTGCTTTTACCCAATGTGTCTTGAAATTTTTACTTGTAATTCCCGCAAGTTTCAAAAAATACCAATACTCACCCGCATCATCATCATATTTCTCTTCTCCATGTCCGGAATAGTATATCAAAACATTAGAATCTTTATTTATTTTATTCGATATTGTATCAAATGCATTTAGAATGTTTTTACGAGTAGCTTTTTTATCGATAAGAAGAATGACATTCTCTTTTGGATAACCAGCAAATTTTTTATCTAAAAGAACTTCCTTTATTGCCTTAGCGTCATCTGCCATATATTCTTCTCCTTTGCTACTCGCTCCAATTAAAAGAGCGAAAGAGTTGTTAAAATCTTCCATACTCTAAAGTTTATTTATGATTATTGACACAAAAACTTTTTCAATTCTATTGAAATAAAGGTTATTTATGCCAAAAAGTTAGTATTTGATTAAACATTTCAGTTCCAAGATATGGAATAAAGTGGGGATCGTTTTGAAAGGATAAAGGGTCATATCGTTTACCTGATGAAACAGATTGCAGTAAATATTTAAATGTATTGTCTTTATCTCCAATCAAAGCATAAAATCTGGCAATAACATAATCTATATTACCAAATTGATAATCTTTCCTGAGATTTTCTAAAGAAGCAATTAAATTTTTTGACAAGGCGATTTTATCGTTCTTATAGTAACATACAGCTAGCTTTGAAATAATGTCATGATCTTCAGGATCTGATTCATGTATTTTTTCATAAATTATTTCTGCATTATTATAGTTTTCCTTCAAGAAATATGCATATGCGACCTGATCATTTGGTATAGAGTCGCTATTTTTAATTACTTTGTCAAAATATTCTGTAGCTTCACTTTTTCTATTTAGTATTAATAAATCTGCACCTATTTTATTATAAACTTTTTGCCAATTCTTCTCTTCAGCCTTAAGTTTAAGTTTTTTTAAAATTGCATCTCCCATTACCTTATTACCATTACGTAAATAAGCTTTAATTAATGGAACTTTAAAGTAAGTCCTATCAATTCCATTTGAAAAAGGCTTAAGTAGGTCAATCACGCTATCATATCTTTCTAACTCAAGGTCAGCAAAAGCTTTTACTAGAATTCTATCTTCACAATCATAACATAAATCTAGATCAACCTCCTGCATACTTATTTTACTATAAATAGAATCTATATCCTCAGGCTTATTAACAAACTGAAGAGCTGCAGCCATCATGGTCTTATTTGTTTGAATATCAAAAGGGGAATAATTGTACTCTTTTTGCATAGTACTATAAATAATATCGCTTTTTCCACTCATTAGTGATTTGTAGAAATTCAACATATTGCGTTGTCTTTTATTAATTTTTGCACTAGTTTTAATTGCTTCCCTCCTCAAAGAATCAGCCTTTATAAAATTGCCCATATTATAGTTAACCGAAATTTGCAACATTTTAGGTTCAAAATAACTGCTATCCAATTCAATGGCCTTTTCCATAAGTTCCAAATACTTATCACTATCATTCTGGTAGTTAACTTTTGCCTCTAAAACAGCTAAATAAGCTTCAAATTTTGGTGGAATGTCCTGCAGTCTCACCTTATCTTCTGTAATGAGATAGCCTAAAATAAGTTGTTTGAGTGATTCAATACATTCTAAGGGATTATCTTTATTGCATTCAACAGGTTTAAAGGCATACGATTTTTCATCTTCGCTAATGGAACTTTGAAATATCAGTTTATTATTTTGTAGAAAAAAATTACCGGAGATTATCTTTTTAGGCTTAAAAAATTCCTCTAAAATAGCATTACCATCAAAAGATGAAGCTTTTGAAACTTTAAGAATATCAGAATAATCAGATACAATTTCCGGAGAAATTACTTGCGCAACTTGATTTTCTGTTATACCATGCATTATCCAGTCGGTAGTCATTTTACTAACTATATCAAGATCTTGGATTCCAGTATTGTTGCCAAATTTTAATATTGCTATTTTATCACTTGATTCAATTTCAGGTAATCTAATACTTTCAATAAATTTATTGTTAATGATAAAAATTGAAACTAAACCTACTAAAATGCTTAACATAACTAGTGAGGAAAAATACATTTTTTGAAATTTACTTCTCTTTTTATTTCCCTTTTTATCAAGTTCTATATGATTTACTTCAAGAGGGGCTAAAGAAAATTTCCAGATGTAGAAAATATTAATTGGGAGACCAATAAGCATTAATATTAGAATAACTGTTATTATTCTAGCAGGTATACCGATATAATCTTGGGTCACAGAAAGAACCTGAAGAATTATCCAGCAAGCAACTATATAAATTGAAAGTTTTTTGAATACTTCCTTTTCATTACACTCTTTGAGAAACGTTTTAAAGGTCATAAATGCAGTTGACAATTTTGGTCTAATTTAGGAATATTAGATTATATAATCGAAAATAAATTTGTTGAAGTTACCAGATTTTAGTAAATTCAGACATATTAATCCAAAAAAAGACAACCAAATGACAAAAGATTCGAAAAAAAAAGGAGTTCAGTCCAAAGACGGAGTGGACATTGACGTTACCAGAGGAGTTCAGTCCAAAGACGGCGTAGACATTGACGTTACCAGAGGAGTTCAATCCAAAGATGGAGTAGACATTGACGTTGACAGAGGGTAATACTATTTTTACTTTACTGCAGAAATGAATTATTAAATAAAAAAATCCGATTCTAATGAATCGGATTTTTTTTATAAGTGAAATAGTATTAGTTAATAGGCATATTGCCTTATTTTATTTTGTCAACAATTGCTTTAAAAGCTTCTGGGTTATTCATAGCTAAATCTGCAAGAACTTTTCTGTTAAGTTCTATTTTATTTGCTTTTAATTTACCCATAAATTGAGAATATGACATTCCGTATTGTCTAGCTCCTGCATTAATACGTGTTATCCATAACGCACGAAATGTACGCTTCTTATTTCTACGGTCTCTATATGCATATAGCATAGCTTTATCAACCGCGTTTTTGGCTACTGTCCAAACGTTTTTACGTCTTCCGAAGTAACCTTTTGCTTGCTTGAGAACTTTTTTACGTCTAGCTCTTTTTGCAACTGAATTTACTGATCTTGGCATTTTTTTAATTGTTTTTTGTAGTAGGCGATCGATAATCGATTCTTTTTAAAAGCCTAACTCCAGGGTTATTAAATTGTTTTAACCAGAACTTCTTACTTTAATCGTAATTGTTCTTTAATACTGTTAGCATCGTGTTTATGTACCAAAGTACTATGAGTTAAAGCTAACTTACGCTTTTTTGACTTCTTAGTTAAGATGTGACTTTTAAAAGCGTGCTTTCTTTTTAATTTACCAGTACCTGTAAGCTTAAAACGCTTTTTAGCACTAGACTTTGTTTTCATTTTCGGCATTTTCTCCTAAATTTTATTTATTTCACTTATTATCCTTTGTGCTGAACTCGTTTCAGCATCTTTTTATTTTCCTTTTTTTGGAGCAATATACATTATCATCCTTTTTCCTTCTAATTGAGGCATTTGCTCAACTTTTCCATACTCTTCCAACTCTTGAGCTAATCTCAACAATAATATTTGTCCTTGTTCCTTAAAAATAATCGAACGTCCTTTAAAAAATACAAATGCTTTAAGTTTAGCTCCATCTGTTAAAAACTTAATAGCATGCTTCTTTTTAAATTCGTAATCGTGGTCATCTGTTTGAGGACCAAACCGAATTTCTTTTATAACAACCTTGGTTGCTTTGGACTTTAAAGCTTTTTCCCGTTTCTTCTGTTCATAAAGAAACTTTTTATAATCCATTACTTTACAAACAGGAGGTACAGCTTTTGGTGAAATTTCCACCAAATCAAGTCCTTGATCATCAGCTATGTCTAATGCATCTTTTAATTTGTAAATACCAATTTCAACATTGTCTCCAACAAGACGAATTTCTGGTGCAACAATTTTTCTATTTATTTTATGTTGATCCTCTTTAATTATCCTTGCTGGACCCCTATTTCTTCTTCTACGTATTGCTATGACCTTATTTTTTAGTTAAACGTTAAATTGTTTTAATGAATTATTAATTTCAGTTTTTATAATATTTGAAAATTCGTCTACTGTAATCATTCCTAAATCTTCACCACCATGTCTTCTAACATTTACACTATTCGTTTTTTCTTCATTCTCCCCAACAATAATCATAAAAGGTATTTTTGCTATTTCAGCATCCCTTATTTTTTTACCTACAGTTTCATTTCTGTTGTCAGAGAGGGCGCGAATTTCGTCATTTTCTAACAAATTTAAAACTTTTTTAGCGTATTTTTCATATTTCTCACTAATAGATACCACAATTACTTGTTCCGGAGTTAACCATAACGGAAAATTTCCTCCAGTATGTTCCAATAAAATGGCTACAAATCTTTCCATACTTCCAAAAGGAGCACGATGTATCATAACTGGCCTATGTAGTTCATTATCACTACCCTTATAGGTCAAATCAAACCTTTCAGGTAAATTGTAATCTACTTGAATTGTCCCTAATTGCCAATTCCTGCCTAGAGCATCCTTCACTATAAAGTCAAGTTTAGGACCGTAAAAAGCTGCTTCTCCTTTTTCTATGACATAATTCAATCCTTTATCTTCAGCAGCATTTATTATTGCTTTTTCCGCTTTTTCCCAGTTTTCTGGACTACCTATATACTTTTCTGGGTTATCAGGATCTCTCAAAGAAACTTGAGTAGAAAAATTTTCAAATCCCAAGGACCCAAAAACATATAATACCAAATCAATTACATCTTTAAATTCTTTGTCCAATTGATCTGGTGTACAAAAAATATGTGCGTCATCTTGCGTAAAACCTCTAACTCGCGTTAACCCATGCAATTCTCCACTTTGTTCATACCTATAAACAGTACCAAACTCGGCATATCGTTTAGGTAATTCTTTGTAACTCCAAGGTCTAGTCTTATAAATTTCACAATGGTGTGGACAATTCATAGGTTTTAAAAGAAATTCCTCATCTTCTTTTGGTGTATGAATTGGTTGAAAACTATCCTCTCCATATTTGGCATAATGTCCTGAGGTAACGTATAATTCCTTTTGGCCAATATGCGGTGTCATAACGGTCTCATAACCTGCTTTTTTTTGAGCCGACTTTAAGAAATTCTCTAATCTTTCCCTTAGGGCAGCACCTTTTGGTAGCCAAAGTGGAAGACCTTGACCTACTTTTTGCGAGAAAGCAAATAATTCCATTTCTTTCCCTAATTTTCTATGATCTCTTTTTTTAGCTTCTTCAATCAATTCTAAATACTCAGTAAGTTCCTTTTGTTTAGGAAAAGAAACACCATAGATTCTGGTCAACTGAGGTTTAGTTTCATCTCCTCTCCAATAGGCTCCTGCTACTGATAATAATTTAATTGCTTTAATTAAACCAGTGTTAGGCAAATGCCCTCCTCGACATAGATCTGTAAATGTAGAATGATCGCAGAAAGTTATTGTTCCGTCTTCAAGATTTTCTATTAGCTCTACTTTATATTGATTATTTTGCTCTTTGTAAAAATCTAAAGCGTCTGCTTTAGAGGAGGATCTCATTTTATATTCATGTTTTCCTCGAGCAATTTCTAGCATTCTTGCTTCTATTTTAGGAAAATCTTTTTCAGAAATTGAATAATCTCCAAAATCTATATCATAATAAAACCCATTGTCAATTGCAGGCCCTATTGTTAACTTTATGCCTGGATACAATTCTTCAAGAGCTTGCGCCATGACGTGAGAAGTTGAATGCCAAAAAGCTTTCTTTCCTTCTTCATTGTTCCATGTAAAAAGTGTTAAAGTACCATCTTCTAAAAGTGGAGAAGTATTTTCAATTGTTTCACCATTATAGCTAGCAGATATTACGTTTCTAGCAAATCCTTCACTAATACTTTTAGCTACATCAATAGGAGTAGAGTTTTTATTAATTTCTTTTACGGCTCCATCAGGTAACGTTACTTTAATCATATTTTGGCATTAAATTTAAAAACGCAAAGATAAAGGTATTGATCTAGTCCCACAATTTATAATTGTCTAAAATTATTTGTTTTTATTCATTGAAATTTCTTAAATTTAGAGTTCTCCAAATAGCAATG
>CAYTSL010000014.1:9381-16602 GCA_964440415.1 uncultured Flavobacteriaceae bacterium | reverse complement strand
GGGGAAAAAAGATGAAGACAATCAAGACAACATAATTTATGACCTAAAAAAGCCAACAACTAACCATACACAAAAAAGTAAGTAGCAAAATAAAGAATTATGGAACAAAGATTGACAATTATAACTTTAGGTGTTTCGGATTTAAAAAATTCGACCGCTTTTTATGAGACAAAATTTGGTTGGAAAAAATCTGAATTAAGCAATGAATATATTTCATTCTTCACTTTAAATGGAATTCAACTCGCTCTTTATGAAAGAAACGAGCTGGCCAAAGATGCAACTGTAAATCTCAATGGAAACGGATTTAAAGGATTTACAATTGCATATAATACTAAATCTGAAAAAGAAGTTGACCAATTAATTACAGGATTGAGAGCAAAAGGGGTTAAAATAATTAAGGAACCTCAAAAAGTAAATTGGGGAGGATATAGTAGTTACGTTTCTGATATAGATGGATATTTATGGGAAATAGCTTTTAACCCTTATCTACCTCTTGATAATAAAGGGAATATAAAGAATTAAAAACCAGCTGCTAACAACCTGCATAGTTCATTACTTCTGAATTTCCTGCCAAATAAGACATTTTGTTATACAAAAAAACTTGCCAATTTTGAGAATTTCTCAATTGGCAAGCTTTTTATTTACTAACAGAATTTAATCTACTTTTTCATCATCTTTCTTAATATCAAAATCTTCAAAGTCTCCAGCATTTACAACAGTCCAGTCTTTAAAAGGTTTAATATACTTCTTAATAACCTGATTGACATCTTCAACCGTTAGACTACTTACTCTCGCCTCAACGTCTTTTTGAAAATTTAGATCTCTGTCATAGTACAAGTTATTATTGATAACTCCGGAAAGTTCGTTATCCTTGGCTCGTGAAACACTTTGTCCTTGAACCCAACCATCTACTGCCGTTTTAAGTTCCTCTTCAGTAATTCCATCTTTAATGTAGCGTGCAATTTCTTCGTCAAATCCTAACTGTACTTTTCCTGCATTCTCCGGACCATAAATAGCATATACATACATAACTGAATTTTTGTTATTTTTATCATCATCTACATTCACTCCAGCTCCTGCTCCATAACTCACACCATCCTTTTGACGTAATCTGTTTGCAATTCTGGAACTTAAAAAACCACCTCCTAAAATCTCTCCAGCTATTTGAATTGCAGCAAAATCCTCTTGGTCTGCACTGCTTTCAAATGGTAACATACCAAAAGATATGGCATTCTTTTTATCAGGAGTTTTTATCTTTTCATTAACTGCTTTATTCGATTTGTACTTATCACTAATTGGAGTATATGTCTTATCCGACTTAAAATCACCAAGCTGGGAATCAAAATATGCTTTAAGTGCATCTTCTTCTATATTTCCAATGGCAGTTAACGTAGCGCTATTTGAAATTCCATAAAAATCATCATAATACTTTTTTAAATCCTCTACAGAAGCTTCATTTATTGCTTGAATCTCCTCCTCTATGGTCATACTATAAAGTGGATGACCTTTTTGATGCTTTTGGTTTATCAGACCCATTTTTCTCATAGCCAAAAACTGTGGTTCTGTCTTGTTTTGTTCTATATCTGCCAGATCTTGAGTTTTTAGTTTTTCAAGTTCTGTGGCATCAAAATTCGGATTCTTTAGCATATCCATCATTAAATCCAAGGTCTCATTCAAGTGCTCATTGGTTGTATTTATATTTGTAGTTACTTTACCATTGGATCCACTAAAATTTATGGATGATTTAATATCACTTAATTTATCTTCAATATCCTGTCTGGATTTGGTCTTTGTTCCTTTATTCAGCATTCTTGCAGTGTAACGAGCTGCAAGTCCTTTATTCATGAGCTGATCTACATTTCCTGTTCTTATAGTAAAGGAAAGTGTTACCGTTTCACCTCGATTGTTCTTTTTTATTAATCCGTATTCTATAGGATTTTGTTTAAGAACACCGGTATCCAATCTATTCTGAATATTCTCATAGGATACGTCAAAGGCTTCTCCTTCACCCATTCCTTCTTTACCTTTGTAATTAACCACTAAATCCTGAACACCTACTGTATGTTCTATGTCCACTCTCATAGGGGTTTTAGTAGGAATAAATTTCCCAACCGTTCTGTTTGTGTTTATTAAATAACGTTGAATAGCCGCATTAACTTTATCTGCTGTCATACCTTCAACTCTATCGCGGAAAATAAAGGCTAATCTCCAATCTCCTGACCCAATGAATTCACTCATGTAAGTCCCAAGGCGAGACGAATTTCTGAATATCTGATCAGCTTGTTTTAGAATATTGGATTTTGCTCTATTTACCTCTTCATCTGTAACAGGATTATTTGGTAACTCATCCAACAATGATAACAGCGTAGTTTCTGCCTCATTTAAAGATTTATCAGAAGGAACATCTACATTTATATACATAAAGGCAGGTTCTTTTGTAAATGGCGTGAACGACCATAAACTTGATGCTTTTTTTCCATCAACTAAAGCTTTATATAATCTCCCAGAAGGTTCATCTGTTAAAATATCTTCAGCAACAGCCATAGCAGCATAATCTTCATGTGAACCAGCTGGTGTATGATATAGAGCTGATACTAATTGCAAGTCTCCTACTCTACTTAAAACTACTCGTTTTTCACCATCCTGTGGAGGCTCTATTGTAGGAACATCAACCAATGGTTTATCTGGATTTTTTAGTGGTCCAAACTTTTTTTCAACAAGAGCCAAAGTTTTATCTCCATCGAATTTTCCAGTAATCATCAATACCGAATTATCTGGTCGATAATATTTTTTATAAAATGCCTTTAAATTATCGATTGGTACACGTTCTATATCTGAACGGTTACCAATAGTGGAATTGCCATAGTTGTGCCATAGGAAGGCGCTACTAATAACTTTATCAATAAGAACACCTGTTGGAGAATTTTCTCCCATTTCAAATTCATTTCTAACCACAGAAAATTCTGATTCTAAATCTTCTTTTGCTACATAGGAATTCAACATTCTATCAGATTCCAGGTCCAAAGCCCAGTCTAAATTTTCATCTGTTGCATTAAACGTTTCAAAATAATTGGTCCTGTCATACCAGGTGGTTCCATTAGGTCTTGCTCCATGAG
Organism: uncultured Flavobacteriaceae bacterium; assembly: GCA_964440415.1. Classification (GTDB taxonomy): domain Bacteria; phylum Bacteroidota; class Bacteroidia; order Flavobacteriales; family Flavobacteriaceae; genus Site-B1. The sequence continues at coordinate 13,486 of CAYTSL010000014.1, read as the reverse complement.
AGGTTAACTCTTCAGGAATATTAGGATGCTTGGGAGTACCTTTAAACACCATGTGCTCCAATAAATGAGCCATACCTTTTTCACCATATCCTTCATGGCGAGATCCTACTTTGTAGGTAATATTCACTGTTATAGTTTGAGCAGAATTATCAGGAAATAATAATACTTTCAAACCATTGTCAAGCATATATTCTGTTATTCCCTCTACACTAGCTGTCTTTTTAATTTGAGCATCAGCTGTAAATGAAATGGAAATAAAAAGAATAAAAGAAAGGGCAATTTTTAATCGTAATTTAAGTTGTTTCATAATGGATAATTAATTGTTTGTCTCTAAAGATAGAAATATCATAATATTTAAGAAATATTTTAACTATTAATCCTAAAATGATTAGGTTTTTGTTAACAACTTCCATTTTCAGAACTCGCAAATAATCGTATTTTTACGCGTACTAAAACCAAATCATATCAATGGGTAAAATAATAGCAATTGCGAATCAAAAAGGAGGTGTTGGAAAGACAACAACATCAGTCAATTTAGCTGCTTCTTTAGGTGTACTGGAAAAAAAGGTTTTGCTTATAGATGCAGACCCTCAAGCAAATGCTACTTCTGGTTTAGGTATTGATGTAGAGGGTGTTGAAATTGGCACCTACCAATTATTAGAACATACGAATTCTGCAAAGGAAGCTATTGTTGAAACAAATACTCCTAATTTGGATATTATCCCATCTCATATTGACTTGGTTGCTATTGAAATTGAGTTAGTGGATAAAGAGAATCGTGAATACATGCTTAAACAAGCTATTGAGGATTTGAAGGATGACTATGACTATATTTTTATAGATTGTGCACCATCTTTAGGATTATTAACTTTAAATGCCTTGACTGCTGCTGATTCTATAATCATTCCAATTCAATGTGAATATTTTGCTTTAGAAGGATTAGGAAAACTTTTGAATACAGTTAAAAGTGTTCAAAAAATACACAACCCGGATTTAGATATTGAAGGTCTGCTTTTAACAATGTATGATTCGCGTTTAAGGCTTTCAAATCAGGTGGTTGAAGAGGTTCAAAAACATTTTGGGGAAATGGTTTTTCAAACAATTATTCAAAGAAATGTTCGTTTAGGGGAAGCACCGAGTTTTGGAGAAAACATAATAAATTATGATGCCAGCAGCAAAGGTGCGCTTAATTACTTAAGTTTGGCAAAAGAAATTATCAATAAAAATTCTGATTGATGGCGAAGGCAACCAAGAAGCAAGCTCTAGGCAGAGGCTTATCAGCATTATTAAAAGACCCTAGCAATGATATTAACACGGCTCAGGATAAGAATGCAGATAAGGTTATTGGTAATATTGTTGAAATTGATATCAATTCAATTGAGGTTAATCCGTTTCAACCAAGAACGAATTTTAGTGAAGAATCTCTTAAGGAACTGGCATCCTCAATTAAAGAGCTGGGAATTATTCAACCCATTACTGTTAGAAAATTAGAATTTAATAAATTTCAATTAGTTGCTGGGGAAAGACGTTTTAGAGCTTCCAAATTGATTGGTTTAAATACAATTCCTGCATATATACGTATTGCAAACGATCAGGAAACTTTGGAAATGGCACTGGTTGAAAATATCCAGCGTCAGGATCTGGATCCAATCGAAATTGCATTGTCCTATCAGCGCTTGATTGAAGAAATTCAGTTAACACAAGAACAAATGAGCGATCGTGTTGGTAAGAAAAGATCAACTATAGCTAATTATTTGCGATTACTAAAACTAGATCCAATCATTCAAACAGGTATTCGAGATGGTTTCATAACAATGGGACATGGCAAAGCTCTTATTAATATTGAAGACCAGAATGACCAACTTGCTATTTACGAGAGAATACTAGCTGAAAAGTCTTCCGTTCGTCAAACAGAAAACATAGTTCGTGATTACCAGCAAGGAAATGGCATACAATCACCACAATCAAAAAGTAAAAAAGAACTTCCGGATTATATAAAAAAAGGCGTTGAGGATTTTTCTGATTATTTTGGACATAAGATAAACGTTAAGCTCTCAAAAAATGCCAAAGGAAGTATTACGATTCCATTTCATTCAAAAGAAGATTTTAAAAGAATTACAAAATTAGTAAAACGTGAAAGGTAGTTGCTTAATTATTTTTACACTTCTTATCTTATTTTCTGCAACAACTTGGGCTCAAAATGAAGAGGTAGTTCCACAAAAAAAGGATACACTTGTTGTTGAATCGAATTCTCAAGTAAGAGAAACGATAGATCCTTTAACACCCTCTCGCGCTGCTTTTTATTCAGCTATTTTACCAGGATTAGGACAGGCTTACAACAAGAAATATTGGAAAATCCCTATTGTTTATGCAGCTTTAGGAACTGGTATATATTTTTATATTGATAACACGAACGAGTATAAAAGATACCGAGATGTCTATAAGCGTAGACTAGCTGGATTTACTGATGACGAATTCCAAGGCATTTCAGATGAAGCCTTAATTAGGGCTCAAAAGTCTTTAAGTAAAAATAGAGAAATATCCCTGTTGGTTACCGTTGGTATCTATGCATTAAATATAATAGATGCGAATGTTGATGCACATCTACTACAGTATAATGTAGATGATAATCTTGCACTGCAACCTCATTTTAAAATAAACGAGTGGGACATGACCACTAATCTAGGTTTAACACTAAATTTCAATTTTTAATTATGAAAATAGCATTACTTGGATATGGGAAAATGGGAATGGAAATTGAACAAATTGCCATACAAAGAGGGCATTCAATTGTAATTAAAGCAGATATTGATACAGTTTATGATGTCAGCGAAGCTGATGTAGCTATAGATTTTAGTGTTCCGAGTTCAGCTTTTAATAATATTGTAAATTGTATTTCAAACAGTGTTCCTGTTATTTCAGGAACAACGGGTTGGCTGGATGATTATGATAAGGCTGTGAACCTTTGTAAAGAGAAAAATGGTGCCTTTATTTATGCTTCCAATTTTAGCCTAGGTGTAAACATATTTTTTGAGTTAAATAAGACCCTTGCCAAATTGATGAATCAACTTAAGCAATACAAAGTTAGTATTGAAGAAATACATCATACACAAAAATTAGATGCTCCCAGTGGAACAGCAATAACTTTGGCAAATGGAATTATTGAAAATACAGAATATAAGAACTGGAAACTAGTAGCGGATAGTCCTGATAAAATGGACCTTCCAATTACAGCGAAGCGGATAGAAAAAGTACCAGGCACTCATACTATTTCGTATGAATCTGAAGTGGATAGAATTGATATAAAACATACTGCACATAACAGACAAGGATTTGCCTTGGGTGCAGTTATTGCAGCCGAATGGTTACTGGGTAAAACAGGTGTATTTACTATGAATGACGTGTTAAACATTAGTTAAGTTTGTTTTAAGGCGTTACATTTTGTTTTTCCTTTAGACCAACTATAAAATTAAAAGTATAGAATTATGACAATGATGGAATGGTTTATTTTCTTCCTTATAATCCAAGTAATACATGGATTAGGAACCTGGAAATTGTATATAAAAGCAGGACGAAAAGCATGGGAAGCGTTTGTACCAATTTACAATGCAGTGGTTCTTATGAAAATTATCAATCGGCCTTGGTGGTGGACTTTGTTGCTCTTTGTACCAATAATAAACCTGATAATGTTTCCAGTTATTTGGGTAGAAACTGCCAGAAGTTTTGGAAAGAACACATATAAGGACACTTTTTTAGAAATTATTTCTTTGGGTTTATATAATTACTATTTGAACTATATAGAGGATGTTAAATATGTTGAAAACAGGGACCTACATCCAAAAAGTTCTTCGGGAGATTGGGTAAGTTCTATATTATTTGCGATAGTTGCTGCAACAATAGTACACACATATTTTATACAGCCTTATGTAATACCAACTTCTTCCCTAGAGAAAACGTTATTAGTTGGTGATTTTCTTTTTGTAAGTAAAATGCACTATGGTGCACGAACTCCAATGACGACCATTGCAACACCTATGGTGCATGACACGATTCCTGTCATGAAAAAGAAATCTTATTTTTCCAGACCACAGTTACCTTATTTTAG
>CAYTSL010000014.1:0-9281 GCA_964440415.1 uncultured Flavobacteriaceae bacterium | reverse complement strand
CAAGAAGCTGTTAATATGTTTAAAAATCATCCAAGTGTTGCCAAATTAATTAGAATAGAGGACGAAAAAGGAAATAGAGATAGTGGAATATTTCCACGTCATCCCGATTACAATTGGAATAACGATCATTTCGGGCCACTTTATATCCCGGAAGAAGGAAAGACAATAGATTTAAATTTGGAGGAATTACCTCTGTATAAAAGATTGTTGACAGAATACGAAGGCAATACGCTTAAGGTCAATGGAAACCAAATACTTCTAAATGATGAAGTGGTTACTAGTTATACCTTTAAACAGAATTATTATTGGATGATGGGTGATAACAGACATAATTCTCAAGACTCCAGAGCTTGGGGTTTTGTGCCGTATGATCACGTTGTGGGAAAACCTGTATTCATCTGGATGAGTTGGAGTGGTAAAAAACCACGTTGGGAAAGATTTTTTACAACCGTTGGTGGCAGTGGTAAACCTGTTTCGTATTTAATACCTTTTTTAGTTGTGTTGGTTGGTTGGTTTGGTTTCAGCGCATGGAGGAAGAAAAGAAAATCCGCTTAATTTGGTTATTCGTTGATTCGGTAATTTGTAAATATGTATATATACAGTTTTGAAAAATTGGAGGTTTGGAATGAATCAAAAGATTTATCAAAATCAATTTATCTAATAACAAATTCTTTTCCAGATGCAGAAAAATTTGGATTAACGTCTCAATTAAGAAGAGCCAGTGTTTCTATCTGTAGCAATATTGCTGAAGGTTCTGCAAGGAAAACTAATAAGGATAAAGCTCATTTTACTGTAATTGCATTTTCTTCTGCAGTTGAAGTATTAAATCAAATTATTTTGGCTTACGAATTGGAGTTTATTTCTAAAGATGATTATTTAGTTTTAAGAGAAAAAGTTGAAAGCATAACCAATAAGTTAAATGCGTTACGTAATTATCAAATAAACAAATAAACATCTCAACGAATGAAGGCTCTACTCCATCCAACATACTTCCCAAGTATAGCTCATTTTGTAGCTATTACTAAATCAGATAGTGTAACGTTTGAAATTGAAGATAATTACCAAAAACAAACGTACAGAAATAGAAGTTATGTATATGGAGCCAATGGAAAATTGTTACTCAATGTTCCTGTAAAACATTCTCATAAAGAAAGAGAAAAATATAAAGATGTAAAGATTGCTAATAATGAAAATTGGCAGGGTCTACATTGGAAATCCTTACAAAGTGCTTATAGAACCTCTCCTTTTTTCGAATTCTACGAAGATGATTTTATACCACTTTTCAAAAAGAAACATACCTTCATATTAGACTATAATTTTGAGTGTTTAGACCTTGTATTGGAGAGTTTACAGTTAGGTATTAACTATTCAAAAACGACCAAATACAATAAGGATGTTGCTCCATTAAAGGACTATCGTAATTTAGCTAATGCAAGAAAAGAAATTCAGTTCGCCTTTGATAAGTACACTCAAGTATTCACAAACAAGCATGGGTTTATTGGCAATTTGAGCATTTTAGATCTTTTGTTCAATGAAGGGACGAATGCTTTAAGTTATTTACAATCTCAAGAGTTAGAAATAATTTAATGTTACAAACCATTATTCATTACGGCAGTCATTTATTCCTACCACTAATTGTAGCCCTAATTTGGTTTAAACTGAATTGGAAAATTGCTTTTTTAGTTATGCTATCAGGACTTTGGATAGATATAGATCACTTACTGGCGACACCTATTTTTGACCCTAATAGATGTAGTATTAATTTTCATCCACTCCACTCCTATTTTGCCATAGCAATTTATATTGCCCTCTCTATTTATAAAAAAACCCGCTTAATAGGTCTTGGGCTAATCATACATATTATTGCAGATACTTTGGACTGTTTATTTATGTGAAGTTATTTTTTTAAACTCACCTTGGCTAAAATTGGGTAATGATCTGATAGTTTCTCTTTATAATTCTTAAATTCATTGATGTCAAACGAATTATCTGCTAAAATAAAATCTATTCGAATTGGAAAAAATTTAAAATCGAAAGTTCTTCCAAAGCCACTTCCAGCAACTTCAAAAGTATCTTGAAAATTTCCTTTTATATGTTTATATACATAAGAGTATGCCGTATTATTAAAATCACCAGAAATAATTACTTTGTAAGGACAGTTCTTTTGATGTTGAATAAATAATTCTGATTGTTTCTGTTGCATAGCAAAAGTACTACTAACTCTTTTTAACAATCTTTCAGAGTCCTCATTTCTTAAATTATCAACATTAGTAGTAATATGAAGGGACTGTAAATGAATGTTATATATCCTTATAGTGTCGTTATTCTTCACTATGTCCGCATAAATTGCATTATTGGCTGTATTAGGAAACTCTACTGATCCTGAATTAATGATTGGAAAATTAGAGAAAATGGCTTGTCCATATTTGGTTTTGTTACCCTCTAATTTTTCAAACTTATATTTAAAATTAGATAAATTGATATTCTTATGTGGATGGTATTCCTGAATATTCAAGATATCTGGTTGTTCTGTTTTAATTAACTCTTCAATTTTTTCTTCAATATTTTCTTTTTCTATCCATTTGTATAAATTAAATAACCTCACGTTATAATTCATTACTGATATACTCTCCTCATTTTCTATATTTTTAGACGAAGAGAATTTATATAAAGATCCAATGTAATTGAAGCCCATTATTAAAATAACTGTAGATAAAAGGAACTGTTTTCTAACTTTTAACAACCAATAAATAACAAAAAGAATATTTAAAACTATTAGTATGGGAACAGCTAGACTCAGTACTGATAAAAAAGGAAATGTTTTGGGCGCAATAAATGGTAGAATATAGGAAAGCAATAGCATAGTTCCTATAATAGAGTTTACCAAAAATACTATCTTATTAAAAACATTCAGTTTTTTCACTTCTATAATTTGATTATTACTATTACTCCCCAGCTTTAAACAAAAACTCCTTTTCTTCCTTGGTCAAACTATCATAGCCACTTTTACTAATTTTATCAAGAATGATGTCTATTTGTTTTTGTTTGTTAAACTCACTAAACTCACCTTTAGAATGTCCAGCGAATCCTTTATTTCTAGTTTTATGAACAGTCTTTAACTTCGCCTTTTTGGGAGACCTCTTAAACAGACCTATGAAGCCATCCATAAATTTTTCAAAACCTTTTCCTATATCGGTCCCCTTTTGTAACTGAGTAGCATAAAAGTACCCCAATAAAGCACCACCAAGATGCGCTGCATTACCTCCAGGATTATTACCAAACAATCCTAATAAATCTAACCCTACGATTGCAGCACCAAGATACCACAGTTTCACATTAAAAGTAAAAATCCTTACTTCCGTTTTAGGCATGTAAGCACATAAAAAAATTAATAGGGCTCTAACTGCTGCAGAAGCACCAACTAAAAGTGTTCCTTTATTAAAAAAAGAAGGTAGAACATTATATCCCAACATAAACAACAAAGCCCCAAATATTGCACCTAAAAAATAAACGTTCAATGCCATTTTTGTGTTAAATAGATTCAGAAATAATCTTCCAATAAAATACAGCCATAGCATATTGAAAACCAGGTGCCAAATATCATAATGAACAAATGCATAGGTAATCAGCGACCATGGTTGAATAATAAAATCACCTAATTTAACTGGGAATTCGAACCATTTAAATATAGGATCTGATTCTCCTTTAAATAAAATAAATACAATTTTTGCAACAATAAAAACCACCACATTGACAGCAATTATCTTTTCAAAAATGTTTAAGCGTGAAAACTTAAACTTAATATCTTGAGCTAAACTCATAGATCCCAACGGTTTTTATTAAACTGTGTCTTTTTCCAATACCACATAATAATAAATCCTGTTAATGCTCCACCAACATGTGCCATATAAGCCGTATTACTAGGACTAAAGAAAGATTGTCCTGATAACGCTGATACTAGATCTAAAATTATGATCCCTGGAATAAAATATTTGGCTTTTATAGGAATTGGTAAAAATATTAGCATGAGTTTAGATTCCGGATACAGCATACCAAATGCAACTAATATTCCCATTATTGCTCCTGAAGCACCAACCATTGGTGTATTAAAAATACTTACAAAACTTTCTAATTGACTTGAAGTCAAGACATTTTGCCACCTTTTATCATACATATTATAACCAGACGTTAAGGCATCCATTATATCAGATTGGGAAAATCCTGCTTCAGTTAAAATCGAGTAATAAGAATAAAAGTTAAAATATGAGAAACCAACTTGTAATGCCAGAGCACCCAACCCTGCGGAAAAATACAGAAATAAGAATTTTTTATTATCTATTCGCTGTTCAACAGGTGTCCCAAACATCCAAAGAGCCAGCATATTAAATCCTATATGCATAAAACCGCCATGCATGAACATATGCGTAATTATTTGCCACGGTTTAAACCCAGGATTTTTTGGAAAATACATTGAAAACCACTCATAAAAAAAAGTGCCTTTGCCTATAGCCAAAGTACCAATAAAGAAAATTACATTTAATATTAATAGGTGTTTTACTGTATCTGTTATTCTATTCATTTCTTTAAGTATGTATCTCTGTATTACATAAATTTTCTATCCAGCTCGTCTACAGACATAATTATAAATATAGGCTTGTTATTTGGTGTTACAGATGGTTCTTTACACGCAAACAAGCTATTGACTAAATGTTCTTGCTCTAAAGTTGAGAGGTGTTGGCCTGTTTTAATTGCCAAACTTTTCGCCATTGATTTTGCCAATAAATCAGTTTGACTAAAGCTGTTCTCGGGTACTTCATTTTGAAAATCGGCTATAATTTGATCTATTATTATACTAACTTCACTTTCATTTATACTAATAGGCACTCCTTTGATTTCTATCATATCAGCGCCAATTTTAGAAAATACAAATCCGGTGGATTCCAACTGTTCTTTTAATTGTTTTATAAATTCCATTTCAGAATTGGAATAATTTAAAACAAGAGGAAATAATAACTGTTGGCTTGTAGCCTCTTTCATTGTTAAGTTCTTTAAGAAATCCTCATACAAAATTCTTTGATGTGCCCTATGCTGATCTAAAATTAACATCCCAGATTTTATTGTACTTACAATATATTTATGGTGTAGTTGATACGTGGTGGTGGTCTGATGCAGATCTTTTCCATCCTTAAACATATCAGGTGTTATTTCATCGCTTTCAAATTGAACACCACTAAAGTCTGGTTCATTATTATTAGCTTTTGATTCTAAACCAACGTATAGGCTTTCCCAATTTTGAGACGATTCTTTCTTATCCCTTCCCGTAATTGTACTTCCTTTAAAATCTGATTTAAAAGGATTAAAACTTTTATCAACCTCAAGATTAGGTGAAGTGACATTTTTGTCTTTATAATTGTATGGAGTCTCTAAATTTGAGTCATGCTCAAAATCCAAAACAGGTGCTATATTGAATTGCCCCAAGCTATGTTTTATAGATGATCTTAATATGGCATATAAAGTATGCTCATCATCAAACTTAATTTCCGTCTTCGTAGGATGAATATTGATGTCTATAGATTTAGGGTTTACTGTTAACTTTAAGAAATAACTAGGAAATCGACCTTCTTTTATTAATCCTTCAAAAGCTGAAATAACTGCATGATTTAAATATGGACTTTTTATAAATCGATCATTCACAAAAAAGAATTGCTCTCCTCTTGTTTTTTTTGAGTACTCTGGTTTACAGACGAATCCAGATATCTGAATTACCTCTGTGGTTTCTTCAACTGGAACCAATTTTTCATTCATTTTAGTTCCAAAAATATTAACTACACGCTGTCTATAATTGCTTTCTGATAAACTAAATACTTCACTTCCATTTTGAAACATGGAAAAGGAAATTTTGGGATGTGCTAAAGCTACTCTATGAAATTCATCAATAATATGTCTAATTTCTACTTGATCAGATTTTAAAAAGTTACGCCTTGCGGGAATATTATAAAAAAGGTTTTTTACTGATATCGATGTTCCTATTGGTGTAACCACAACATTCTGTGAAATAACCTTACTGCCTTCTATAATGAGAGAATTTCCTACTTCGTCCTTTTCTTGTTTTGTTTTCAACTCAACATGAGAAATGGCTGCAATACTTGCCAAGGCTTCTCCCCTAAATCCCTTGGTATTAATTTGAAAGAGGTCCTTTGCACTTTTTATTTTTGATGTTGCATGTCGTTCAAAACTTAATCGCGCATCTGTACCACTCATACCAGCTCCATTATCAATAACATGGATCAGGGTTTTACCTCCATCCTTTACTATTAATTTAATTTGATTAGCACCAGAATCAATAGAATTTTCGAGTAATTCTTTTACAACAGAAGCCGGTCGCTGAACGACTTCGCCTGCTGCAATCTGATTAGCTACGTGATCTGGTAATAATTGAATGATGTCTGCCATATTTTTATTTCAAGAAAATAGACAAATCAAAATCTATAATAAAAAGGAAAATTAGAATTAAAATGGCAATAATGATAATTATTCTTCTGTTAACGGCTCTATCTGGAGAGTTTCTTAAATCGTCCCAAGCACTTGAAAATTTTGTTTTCATGTTCCCACTTGGACCTACTGTTTTTCGGTATTCATCAAACTTATGTTTAATTTCAAAAGGGTTTCCGTCGCCATTGGTTTTATAATGGCGAGGTACATAATTAAACCTTTTATTTTTCCGTAATTTAAAAATTCCCATAAATCAATTAATCCAAAAATACTGAAAATACTATACAATCAAAGAATTCAAATGCCAAAAAATGTTAACAAATGATTGGAGAGAAAAACAGATAAAAAAATTTACTTATTTCTGCTTTTAATACTAAAATCTGCCATTTTTATTGCTGCAATGGCCGATTCTGTACCCTTATTTCCATGTTTTCCACCAGATCTATCAATAGCTTGTTGCATCGTCTTGTCTGTGAGTACACAAAAAATAATTGGAATTTCGTTTTTAATATTCAGGTCCTTAATGCCTTGAGTGACTCCATCACACACAAAATCAAAATGTCTGGTTTCACCTTGAATAACACTTCCTATGGCTATTATGGCATTTACATTTTGTTCCTGCATTTTTTTACAGCCATAGATTAATTCAAAACTACCAGGGACGTTCCACCGAAGAATATTATCCTTATGTACACCGTTATCAATTAATGCTTTATGAGCACCATTGAATAAACCTTCTGTAATTGTGGGATTCCATTCTGAAACTACAATACCAAACCCAAAATCTTTCCCATTTGGAATTGTTGCTTTATCATAATACGATAAATTCTTGTTTTCAGTGGCCATTATTAACTACTTAAGTGCTTCAGCCTTTCCTATAAATACATCAACATTTGAAGCTTCTGTAGATTTTGGAAATTCCTCCTTAATCGTGTTAAAATGTTTCAGAGCTTTATCAGCTTTTCCTAACTCTAATGCTATTGTTCCTGCTTTGTAAAGATATAAAGGAGTCGTGAAATCATTACTTCTCATTTTTGCTGCTTCCTCGTAATATCCTAAAGCATCGTCTAATTGATTGAGTTGAACAAATGCGTCACCAATTCCACCTTTAGCAATGGGTGCGGTTGCCTCGTCATCAGAAGAATAATCACTTAAAAATGCAATAGCATTTTCGTAATCTTTCATTTGTAAGTAAGACATTCCAGCGTAATAATTAGACATATTCGCCGCTGGTGTTCCTTTGTACTCATTTATTATATCCAAAAGCCCATATTTTCCTCCGCTACCATTTAAAGCTAAAGTGAATAATGAATCTTTTTCTTTTTGAGATCCTAAAATAGCATCATTAAACATGGTTTGCGCGTGATACATATCATTGATTGCTGCTTCTTGCTTAGGCTCAGCGATATACTTATTGTATCCCAAGTAACCTAAAACAACTACAGCCACAATACCAATAACAATAAAGATATACTTCTGGTTAGTAGCAACCCATTCTTCAGTTTTAGAAGCACTTTCATCTAATGTTTTGAAAACCTCAGCCGTTGCTGATTGTTCCTCAATAGCTTCAGCTTTTTCCGCTTTGGTTTTAGGTTTATACCCTCTTTTCTTATAAGTTGCCATATATAGTTTATTAATGCGTCGCAAAAATAAAATATTTATTGGTATATTAAAGGTTATTTATTTGTTATTTTTCAATAATTTGCACATCCTATTTTTTATTAAATCAGCTTCCAATTTTCAACTTTTATGATTCTGAAATCGTTGTCACTTGTTAACTACAAAAATTTTGATTCTAGAAATTTTAGTTTTGACAGTAAAATAAATTGTTTTGTGGGGCCAAATGGTATTGGTAAAACAAATGTGTTAGATGCTATCTATCATCTTTCATTTGGAAAAAGCTATTTCAATCCAATAGCGACTCAAAACATTAAACACAATGAAGAATTTTTTGTTGTTGATGGTGAGTATAAAAAAGGTTCAAAAACCGAAAGTATAATTGTTAGTTTAAAAAGGGGGCAAAAGAAAATTATAAAGCGTAATTCTAAAGTCTATGAAAAATTTAGCGATCATATAGGTTTTTTACCTTTAGTTATTATTTCTCCAGCTGATAGAGACTTGATCATTGAAGGAAGCGATATACGAAGGAAATTCATTGATAGCGTTATTTCGCAAAGTGATAAGAACTATCTTAAATATCTAATTAAATATAATAAGGTTTTAGCTCAACGTAATTCACTACTTAAATATTTTGCGGTCAACAATACTTTTAATGCTGATACTTTAGACATTTACAATAATCAGTTGACTGAGTTTGGAATCCAAATATTTAAAAAGCGACAAGAGTTTTTAAAAGAATTTATTCCAATATTTATTGAGCGATACAATAGTATCAGTAATAAGAATGAAGCAGTTAATTTAGAGTACAAAAGTGATTTATTCGACAATGAATTAACCACTTTATTGTCTCAAAACCTAAATAAGGATAAGGCTTTACAATACACGAGTGTTGGAATACATAAAGACGATTTAGTTTTTAAAATTGAGGATTACCCTATTAAAAAATTTGGTAGTCAAGGTCAGCAAAAATCATTTTTGGTTGCTTTAAAGTTGGCTCAATTTGACTTTATTAAAGCACATTCTGGAGTAAATCCTATTTTATTGCTAGATGATATTTTTGATAAATTGGATGAAAATCGTGTTGCACAATTAATAAAATTGGTAGATGATGAAAATTTTGGTCAGTTGTTTATAACTGATACTCATGCCGAAAGAACCGAAAATGTGGT
>CAYTSL010000013.1:8719-16680 GCA_964440415.1 uncultured Flavobacteriaceae bacterium | reverse complement strand
GTGGAAACCATGAGAAAGTTTGGAGAATTAATAGGAATGGCATTTCAAATAAAAGACGATCTGTTTGATTATGGTAAAGAAAAAATAGGCAAGCCTACTGGAATTGATATTAAAGAACAAAAAATGACTTTACCTTTAATTCACGTTTTAAATAAAGTGACTAAAAAAGAAAAGTCCTGGTTGATCAATTCCATTAAGAACTACAATAGAGATAAAAAACGAGTTAAAGATGTCATTGAATTTGTGAAAGAAAATGGAGGTCTCGACTATGCAATTGAAAAAATGAAGGAATTTCAGCAAGAGGCTTTGTTGATTTTACAGAAGTATCCCGAATCAAAATATAGGAATTCTCTGGAAATTATGGTCAATTACGTAATTGAAAGAAAAAAATAACTACCTCCAGGCAACCTTTTGCCTAATTTTTGCGTCTGTTTAAATAGAAGACCAAATGAACTCGCTTTTGAAAGTAATTCAATTATTTAAAAACGAAGAAAAGCTTATTAAAAAGGCTTTAAAAAAAGATCGCGAAGCACAACATGTTTTGTATAACCTTTATTCGGCTAAAATGTTAAGTGTTTGTCGATATTATATAAGCGATTTACAACATGCCGAAGACGTTATGCTGAAGGGTTTTTTTAAAGTGTTTTCCAATTTAAAAAGTTTTAAGAATGAAGGTAGTTTTGAAGGTTGGATTAGGAAAATAATGGTAAGGGAATCTTTGTCATTTTTGCGACAGCAAAAGAAAATCGAGTATTCTGCTGACGAGATTGAGAATCAAAACATTTCATCATATAGTATTGATATAGAATTAGATGTAGATGAAATTCAGCAATTAATTGATGAGTTACCAGATGGTTATAGAATGGTCTTCGTTTTGTATGCGATTGAAGGATATAAACATTATGAGATTGCAGAAATGTTGAAAATATCTGAAGGGACATCAAAATCACAGTTATTTAAAGCACGAAAGATGCTTCAGCAAAAATTGAATGAATTAAATAAAACGAGTTATGGCGCCAATTAAATTTGAAGAAAACATAAAAGACAAGCTTGAAAAAAGAACTATCGAACCATCTAAAAACGCCTGGAATAAGTTATCTGCAAGTCTGGATGCTCAAGAAGGAAGTTCCAAGAATCCAGTTGCTTGGTGGCTTGGTCTAGCAGCGAGTTTGGTCGGTGTTTTTTTAGTAACCACATTATTTGTTAAAACTGGTGAAGATAAAACGGTTTTACCAACGCTTGTTGATTCTCCAATTAAGGATAATATGATACTGCAAGAAGAAGTTCCTGAACCAAAAGCTATTGTTGAAAATGATAATAAGTCAAATGAGGAAGACATTAATCCGAATAGCGACTCTAACAATAATATAGCTAATCAAATATTGATTAAAAAAACGGCAAAAAAAGAAAGTGTCAATATAAAAAGTGAAGTGATTACATATAATATTTTGAAAGATGAAATAATTGACAATGAAGAAATAGTCAATTCTAATTCAATAATCAACAATACAAATGATCAAGAGATTGTGGCTCAAATTCCAGAATTAGAAAAAGAAAAAGATTTGGTTACAGATTCAGAAATAGAATCTCTTTTAGAAAGAGCTCAAAAAGACATTACATTGAATAGAGTTAAAAAAGAAAACACCAAAGTAGTTAATGCTAATTTGTTGCTGCAAGATGTAGAAACCGATCTAGAACAATCCTTTAGGGATAAAATGTTCAACACCATAATATCAAGCTACAATACAGTAAAAACTGCTGTTGTAGAACGTAACGATTAATAAATATCATCAATTAAAAAACAAACAATTATGCAAACAATTACCAAGTATTTAGTACTCATCATGCTAAGTTTAAGTGTGCAATATGTAAATGCACAAATTTCTACAGAAAACGAATATAATATCAATTTGTTGGAAGAGAGAAAAGAGACGATCAAGAATAGCGAACGAGAAGCTTTAAAAGTAGAAGTAGAAGCGGTTAATAAGCAACTAGACGATGGTGAAATTACAGAATCTGAAGCAGAACTATTAAAAAAGGAACTCGCCCAAAAAAGAGCTTTGAACATAGAAAATAGAATCGCGATTATTGATAATCAAATAGAACTCTTAAAACGTAATGAGCATGGATATGATCAATATGTAAATGAAGGTGGAATTAATTATTTAAGGATTGGTAGTGAAGACGAGACAAACGAGTCGTTTATTTTTATAGGCAATAAAGAAGATGATAAACCCAAATCTAAGATTCTTGACAAACGTACCACAAGCGATTTAGTTTTTGCTATAGGTTTTAATAATGCCATTATAGAAGGTCAATCTTTAAACGATTCTCCTTTTAAATTGGGAGGATCTGGTTTTGTTGAATTAGGTTGGGCTTGGAAAACACGTGTATTTAAAAATTCGAATGCTATGCGCCTAAAGTATGGTTTGTCTTTTCAATGGAATAAATTAGATATTAAAGATGACTTATATTTTATTGAAACAGATGATGTTGTTTCTCTTGAGGAATCTGCCTTTAATTTAAACAAATCTAAATTTAGAACAACAAACCTTGTAGTACCAGTTCACTTTGAATTTGGCCCATCAAAAAAAATAGAGGGAGAAAATTATTTTAGGTATTCAACGCGTAAAAAATTTAAAATAGGTGTTGGTGGTTATGGTGGGTTTGTATTACAATCACTTCAAAAGTTAAAGTATAAGGTCGATGGAGATGGACAAAAAGATAAATTTAAAAACTATAACACCAATAATTTTGTGTATGGTATTAGTAGTTATATCTCTTGGGGAGATGTAGGGGTTTATGCAAAATATGATTTGTCTACTATTTTTAAAGACCAAGCTATAGATCAAAATAATATATCATTAGGATTGCGTTTTGATTTGGATTAGAAATATTAAAGTTCTATTGCACTTTTAAAGGCATTCTTTCCTCCAACAACTGGTAATCTTATTGAAGTTTTATCCAGATCAATCGTCAATTCAGTTCCTGGTTCTGGCCATAGTGTAAACTCTTTATCACTTGAAAATATCATAAGCCCTATTTGTTGCCCTTTGGCAATTACTTGATCGTCAGGCATTAATTCAAATGATATATTATAAAATTTTTCAGGTCTCAATGGCTCACTTTTGGTTAATGATTTATAATTTTGAGGATCTGCCCAACCACGCGTAATAATGTTATCTGTTATTTTAGATCCAATTTCTTGATTCCATGGAAGCGAAATCAACCAAACCGAGAGATTTGCTGCAGGTTTACTGCTGGACAATGATATAGTTACTTTTGGTATTCCTGAAATGTGAATAGCTTTATCTAAAATTGGTGTCACATACAATAATCTGTTTGCTGATGATAAAGATTTAGCAAGTTCAGTTCCAGTTATAGTATGATCATCGATTAACTTTTCTTTTCCTTGTTTTTTTAGTTTGGTTGAATTCAATAAACCCAATTTCGACCCATTTGCACCAAGATGTAAAGTCACGTAGGATGCATCTGGATTTGGATAGTCTTTATAAGGTGTTGGTTTATCTCTGGTATCATTTTCACGAACTATCCAAGCCTTGGAATCTTGTTCTACATTATTTTCTACGCCATGTAAATATCTGGTGAACCATCTGTTCATGAGTTTCATAGGTGGTGGTCCGCCATGTCCATTCTGGTGATAATAGATTTGAGCAGGCAATCCTTTCTTTTTTGCTGCTTTATAAATTCTGTAACTATGTTCAGGCATCACATTCCAATCATTAAAACCATGTGACATGAGTAAAGCAGCTTTAAAGGGTTTCATGTCATTCAAATAATCTCGTCCTGCCCAAAAATCATTGTAATCACCCGTAATTCTATCCATTCCATTTTTCATTTCTGTATCACGAATGGTTTTGTTATTATAAGGTCGTTTAGATTCGTCACCACTATGAATATTATCATACAACACATCAATATCCTCACCCAAATATCCTCCTGGAGATCTAACTAACCCGTTAGATCGGTAATAATGATAATAGGAAGTATTTGGGGCTATGGGTATGATTGCTTCAAGGCCATCAACCCCAGTTGTAGCTGCGGCAATAGGAATTGTTCCATTATAGGATATACCAGTCATACCAACTTTACCAGTAGACCAAAACGCTTCTACTTCTTCATTGCCATCGGGCGTTGTAAATCCTTTGCCACGACCACATAACCAGTCTATAACAGCCTTAGGAGCAAGAGATTCATTATCGCCTCCAACTGTTGGTGCTCCTTGTGATAACCCTGTTCCTGGTGATGATGAATGAACCACAATATACCCTCTTGGAACCCATTTTTTAATATGTGAATTGGATAAGATAGGTCTTTTCCCTCTTCTTCTCACTTCTGGATGTACGCGCTCTTTAGCCATTTCACCCAATTCATGCTTAACGTCCCATAACAACCCTTCTACATCATCCGAAACACCTGCAAAATACGGACTTGAAACATAAACTACGGGCAATTTTAAACCTTCGGTTTCCGTTTGAAAGGGTCTGGTAACACCAACATGCATTCTATCTAATTTACCATCTCCATCAGTATCAAATTCTGTTTCTACCCAAAGGTCATGTCTGATCCATTTTTTAGGATCACTGAAAGCCTCAACTATTTGAGCTTCGCCATCCTCAAATACTGGAATTGCCTTTAGTTGAGAAAAAGTAAAATGTGTACAAACCAATAAACTAGTTAAAACGAAAGGAATTTTAATGATAGTTTTCATCTGAGAGGCCTGTTCTTTATTTAGAATGAAAAAACTGTAATTATTGGTATAAAGTAAAGGTAATAATCTGTTGAATTAGACGGCACAAAATTAGTTTAATTATATTATAATTTCAAACTTACGTTTACCTTTAATTTTTAATCCAATAACATTTATATTACATTTACAATTCCATAATAATTGAAGAATTTGATATCAAGAGCCACCATAGACCAAGTTTTTGAAACTTCTCGAGTAGAGGAGGTTATTGGTGATTTTGTTCAACTAAAAAAAGCCGGTTCTAACTTTAAAGGATTAAGCCCTTTTAGTGATGAGCGCACACCTAGTTTTATGGTGTCTCCTGTTAAACAAATATGGAAGGATTTTTCAAGTGGAAAAGGCGGAAATGTTGTAGCGTTTTTAATGGAACATGAACATTTCACATATCCTGAAGCTATAAAATATTTAGCAAAAAAATACAATATTGAAATAGAAGAAACCGAGCAAACAAGTGAGCAAAAAGAGCAAGCCGATGAACGTGAAAGCTTGTATTTGGTTAGTGAGTTTGCCAACACTTATTTTCAAAATATCTTGCACAAAACTGATCAAGGAAAGTCAATTGGTTTAAGTTATTTTAAGGAACGTGGATTTTCTGATGAAACCATAAAAAAATTCAATTTAGGATATTCCTTAAATGATTGGAATGCTTTTACTGATGAAGCTTTAAAAAAAGGCTATAAGTTAGAGTTTCTTGAAAAAACTGGTTTGACTATTGTAAAGGAAAACAAACAATTTGATAGGTTTAAGGGTCGAATTATGTTCCCTATAAAAAGCATGAGTGGTCGTGTTTTGGGTTTTGGAGGTAGGATATTGTCCAATGATAAAAAAGCGGCGAAATATTTAAACTCTCCAGAGAGCGAGATTTATCATAAAAGTAAAGTGCTCTATGGTATTTTTCATGCGAAGCAGAGTATTGCCAAAGAGGATAACTGCTATTTAGTTGAAGGGTATACAGATGTTATTCAATTGCATCAAAAGGGGATTAAAAATGTTGTATCGTCATCAGGAACTGCGTTAACTTCAGACCAAATTAGACTTATAAATAGATTGACTAAGAATATAACCGTTTTGTTTGACGGTGATGAGGCAGGAACCAGGGCATCTATTAGAGGGATCGATCTTATTTTAGAGCAGGGGATGAACGTAAAAGTCTGCATGTTCCCAGAGGGGGAAGATCCAGATAGTTTTGCCAAACAAAATACTTTAGAAGAGGTTTCACTTTATTTGGACACTAGTGCCAAGGATTTTATTCAATTTAAGGCCTCATTGCTGTTTGAAGATTCAAAGAATGATCCAATAAAAAAAGCCGAGACCATTCGAGATATTGTAAACAGCATATCGAAGATTCCTGACAGGATCAAGCGAGAAGTTTATATTCAAGAATGCTCAAGGATAATGGATATAAGTGAACAAGTCTTGTTCAGTACTCTGGCTCAAATCAGTAAAAAAGAACATCAAGATGCTAACAAAGAGTTTATAAGAGAAAAAAAGGCTTTTGAAGTTATAAAGCATGAGAAACCGGTTGAGAAGATTGATGTTCAATATCAATTAGAAAAAAAGATAATTGAAATTTTATTACTCTACGGGAACAAGGAAGAGGATTTTGAAGATCTTATTCTTAAAGAAAATGAAGCTGGTGATCTGATTTTAGAACCTGTTATTAATCAGGCAAAAGTATTTGAAAAAATATATTTAGATCTTCAAGAAGATGAGATGGAATTTAGTAATCCAAAGTTTAAGAATTTATATTATACTATTGTTGATACGCTGAATCAGGACACAGGATTAGGCCTTAAAAATTTTGTAAACTCGGTAGAGCCTGAAGTAGCAAATGATATTACAACAATATTAATGGAAGATGAGCGACATAATCTACATAATTGGGAGAGCAAGAATATTTTTCCTAAAGGTAAAATAAAGGGTATCGCTCAACTGGTTAATGAAACCATTTTGAATTTAAGATGTTTTTTAATCAGTAAAAAGATTGATGAGTTGAGTTTGCAAACTCAAAATAACTTAAAGAATCAACATAAAGACATTCTGGATGAAGTAATAAGTTATAAGAAATTAGATAATTTGTTGTCCAGAAAACTTCAAAAGCCACTTTAACCTATTTCTAAATGTCGCGCTTGGTTAATTAAATCAACGATATTTGTAACATTCAGTTTCTTAAGTAATCTTGCTTTATAGGTACTTACAGTTTTTTCGTTTATTTCCAATTCAATGGCTATTTCTTTATTTTTTCTTCCAGATGATAACAATTTTAAAACTTCAATTTCTCGTGTAGATAGTTTTTTGTATAATTTACTAGGCTTATTCCCTGTTTCATCAAATGCAAGGCGTTGTGCTAAATTATTACTAATATAAATACCCCCATTGTGAACTTTTAGAATAGCTTCTTTTATAGTCAGAGTGTCTACAGTTTTAGGTAAGTAGCCAGAAGCTCCAGCTCTAATTGTGCTTACTGCATAAACTTCTTCTGGATGAGAACTAAAAATAATGATCTTAACATCACTATATTCTCTTTTAAGAGTTCGTAATGCCGTTATACCATTAAGTCCAGGAAGGTCTATTTCAGAAATGACAACGTCTACAGGGTTTTTATTTATATACTCAAATAATTCTCTACCATTATCTACAGTAGCAACTATCTGAATTTCAGGTGAAGATTCAAATAAAGAGTAAATCCCTTTTCTTACAATTGGATGATGATCTACTATTAAAACTTTAATCATAATCTTAAAATTTAATTAAAATTAATCAAATCTATGAAGTCGAGGACTTAATTAATAAAAAGTTTTTAGGGGATTACTATTCCTAAATATAGTAAAAATAATTGACTTAAGGACTTCTTTATTTTTTCCGTAAGCTAGTTTTTATACTCTTTTGGTATTTCACAAATAGGAATAGGATTCATTTTGTGCTTGTTAGCATTGTTGTACTTTTTGTAAATTTCAAACACTATTTTTTGTCTCCCTTTAAAATCAGTTGAATTTTTTCCTTGTTCATCCTTTTGCATTGCCCATTCCAACTCATCATAATTTGCGCCAATTTGGTCTTCATCACTTCTGGTGTCCCCAAATAAGCCATCGCTAGGAGCCGCATTCATAATTGAGTCAGGTACATTAAGAACTTTGCCAAGAGCATAAACCTCACTTTTTAACAGATCTGCTATCGGGCTGAGATCAAC
>CAYTSL010000013.1:6532-8619 GCA_964440415.1 uncultured Flavobacteriaceae bacterium | reverse complement strand
GGCATTTCCAGACATAAGGTAGGTAATCCTGTTTTAGCACATAAAGTAGATGTAACTGCCGAATCTATCCCGCCAGAAACGCCAACCACAAAACCATTTACTTTAGCAGTAATGGCGTAATTCTTTAGCCATGAAACAATATGATCTACTACTTTTTCTGTTTTCATTCTTACATTATATTTATTACAAAAGAATAGTACCTTTGCCACACAAAAATAAACGAATACTATAATTTATAAAAATAAAGGTCGTTTAAGTTTTTAATCCTTGTAAGAATTGGGAATTTCCTAAAAAATGAAAAGACTTTTAGTAATATTATTAATCATTAGCAGTTTTTATGCATGTAATAGAGAGAAATCTATTGCTAAAGAAGTGACAAAAGTTGACATCGATCTTACGGTTGAACGATTTGATAGAATATTTGCAGAAGCAACAGTAAGTGATCTTCCTAAATTAAAACAAGCCTTTCCATTTTTATTTTCTACTAGGTTTTCTGATTCTCTTTGGATATCTAAAATGCAGGACACCTTGCAGCATAAACTATCTGCTGAAACCGATAAAGTCTTTAGTGATTTTAAATCAACAAGATCAGATATTAAACTATTATTTCAACACCTTAAGTATTACTTTCCTGAATTTAAAATACCACGGGTCATAACAGTAACTTCCAATGTTGATTACAGAAATAAGGTCATAGTAACAGATTCAATTGTGTTAATTGCTCTGGATACTTATTTAGGTAATGACCATGAATTCTATACCGGAATACAGCAATATCTGGTTCAAAATTTTAACATGGACCAAATAGCTCCAGATTTGGCGACGGAATATGCTAAAAAATACAGCTATCAACAACAGCGAAGAACCTTTTTAGACGAAATGATTCATTATGGTAAGCAGCTTTATTTTAAAGATGTTATTTTACCATTAAATACTGATGCGGAGAAAATTGGATATACAAAAAGTCAATTGGATTGGGCTTATTCAAATGAGGCAGAGATCTGGCGTTATTTTATAGAAAATGAATTGTTATTTAGTACAGATTCAGATTTGTTGAGTCGTTTTATTAATCCTGCGCCTTTTAGTAAGTTTTATTTAGAACTAGATCGCGAATCTCCAGGAAGAATTGGACAGTATATGGGTTGGCAAATAGTACGAGCGTATATGAAGAATAACGACATATCCTTAAGTAAAATGTTAATTTCCAATTCTATTGATATTTATAATAATTCAAAATTCAAACCTCTTAAATAATGGCAACACATACCTCAAACATTGAGCTAAAAGTAGAATTAGATGATAACAGAATTCCGGAAAAATTATATTGGACTGCTGAAGATGGCGGAATTACTAACCAAGAAGCCAAAGCCATGATGCTGTCTGTTTGGGATGACAAATCACAGGAGACTTTGCGCATCGATCTTTGGACCAAGGATATGCCTGTGGATAACATGAAGGTATTCTTCCACCAAACTTTAGTGGCTATGAGTAATTCTTTCAATAAAGCAACTCAAGATGAAAAAATGACTGCCACCATGAAGGATTTTTGTGATTATTTTGCAGAAAAATTGGAGTTGAAGAAGTAGATGAAGGTTCTTGCTAAAAATTATTTTTATTTAGCTGAATTTTTAATCCGATTTTTTCCTTTGCTTGATTTTTTGTCGCCTCATTGGCATTCCATCAATTGTGCTAAACAGATAGGAACAGGATAGGAGATAAGTTTGATGAAAATTAATTCCTCCATTTAACCCTATCAACATGATTTCAAATTCAGAATCTGTTTTATTGAACATTTTATGAAGTGATTCTCTTAATTCCCAATGATTGTTGTTTGCCTAGAAACATTCAAACTAATTTTGATTAGTAATACTTTTGTTTACAGAATCAATATAATCTAAAACCTCTTCCTGACCAGTGCCTTTAGATGAAGAGGTTACAAAATAATTAGGTATTTCCTCCCAAGTTTCAAACAAAATGTTTTTATAGTCTTCAATATGGTTTTCAATGGCTTTTGGCTTAAGTTTATCTGCTTTAGTAAAAACAATTGAAAATGGAATTAAATTTTCTCCCATCCATTGCATGAATTC
>CAYTSL010000013.1:0-6432 GCA_964440415.1 uncultured Flavobacteriaceae bacterium | reverse complement strand
TAGTAAAAACAATTGAAAATGGAATTAAATTTTCTCCCATCCATTGCATGAATTCCAAATCTAAAGGTTGTGGTTTGTGTCTGATATCTACCAAAACAAAGGCTGAAACCAATTGTTTTCGTTTGCTGAAGTAATCTGTAATAAATTTTTGAAACGTCCTTTTAGCAGATTTAGACACCTTTGCATATCCATATCCCGGAAGATCCACCAAAAACCAGTTTTTATTAATAATAAAGTGATTAATCAATTGGGTTTTTCCGGGTTTCCCTGAAGTTTTTGCTAAACTTTTTCTGTTGGTAAGCATATTGATCAAGGACGATTTGCCAACATTGCTTCTCCCTATAAAGGCATATTCAGGTAAGGAGTTATTCGGACATTTAGAAACATCTGAATTGCTGATTACGAATTCTGCTGATGTAATCTTCATGGTATTTAATAATTATTGTTAGAGCAGAAACTAAAACTTCCTGTCTTTTAACCATTTGTAAAGTATATCATTAAAGGTGTCAGGATGCTCCATCATGGCGGCATGGCCACATTTATCAATCCAGAACAAATCAGAATCCGGTAATAATTGATTGAATTCCTCCGCTACATCTGGTGGAGTAACTGAATCATTCCTTCCCCAAATAATACAAGTAGGTGTAAACATTTTAGGAAGGTCTTTAGACATATTATGCCTTATGGCACTTTTTGCTATAGCAAGAGTTTTAATCAGCTTGCCTCTGTCGTTAACAGTTTCGTAAACTTCATCAACTATTTCTTTAGTAGCTATTTTTGGATCATAAAACACATCTTGCGCTTTCTTTTTTATAACTTCATAATCACTCCTTTTGGTGTATCCACCACCCATTGCGCTTTCATATAAACCGGAACTACCAGTTATAACCAAAGCTTTAACTACTTTCGCGTAATGTTTAGTATGATACAAACCTATATGTCCACCTAGGGAATTACCTAGTAAAATAACGTTATCAAGTCCTTTAAATTCTATAAACTCCTGCAGATATTTTGCAAAACTCTTGACATTGGTCTTTATCAAGGACATTGAGTAAACAGGTAATTCTGGGATAATAACTTTGTAGCCTTTATCCGCAAAGAAATTAAGAACCCCATCAAAATTACTTAAACCTCCCATTAGACCATGCAGCACAATAATTGGCTGTCCTTCTCCAACTTCAATATAGTTATAGCGGCCTTCTTTTTTTAAATAATGAGTCATTGATTAGTTAATATTATTCGTAAAAAACAAATATAGTTAATTCACAAAACATTGTAATCAAATTAGGGTATTTCGAAAAATTATATTTTAAATCTTTTAGACAAACCTTGTCATTCCACTTTTTAATACTAAAATATCAATTCTATTAAATTCTGGTGATTTATCGATGAAAATATAGCGCTGAGCGAAAACTTATCAACAAAGTGGTAAAATGTGGTAAAATGTGGTAAAATTTTCAATATATTTGAACCTTATATAAAGGTTTATCATGAATTCATTAATAGGTACTTACGAATGCAAAGTTGATGCTAAAGGCAGACTTATGCTTCCTGCTGCATTAAAAAAGCAGTTGTCTCCTGTACTTCAAAATGGATTTGTATTAAAACGTGCGGTGTTTCAGTCTTGTATAGAACTCTATCCTATGGATGAATGGGAGATTGAAATGAAAAAAATAAGCAAGTTGAATCGGTACAAAAAAAAGAATAATGATTTTGTTCGCCGATTTACTGCAGGAGTTAAAGTAGTTGAAGTGGATAATGCCGGAAGATTGTTGATACCAAAAGATCTTTATGCCTTTGCTGGAATATCCAAAAATATTGTGGTCTCTACAGCAATTAATATAGTTGAGATCTGGGATAAAAATAAATATGAGATCGCGATAGATGATGCCGCTCAAGATTTTGCAGACCTAACGGAAGAGGTTATGGGACAAGATGAAATAAATGATGGAAGTATATCATAATCCTGTATTGTTAAAGGAATCTGTTGATGGCCTAAAAATTATTACAGACGGTGTTTATGTTGATGCAACCTTTGGAGGAGGCGGACACAGCAATGAAATATTAAGCAGACTAGGTAGCAAAGGGAAACTATTCGCTTTTGATCAGGATCAAGATGCTCTTTTAAATACTATAAATGATGAACGTTTTACACTCATCAACGAAAATTTTAGATATCTAAAACGCTTTTTGCGTTTTCATGGCCACAAACAGGTTGACGGTATTTTAGCAGATTTTGGAGTTTCTTCTCATCAATTTGATGTAGCTGAAAGAGGATTTTCAACCCGCTTTGATGCCGATTTGGATATGAGAATGGATCAGCAAAATAATTTGTCAGCATTCCATGTAGTTAATGAATATGAAGAAGAACAGTTAAAACAAGTTCTCTTTCAATATGGCGAATTAAGACAAGCTCCTGCAATGGCAAGACAAATAGTAGAACGAAGAAAAACGGATCAAATAAAAACAACAGCACAACTAAAAAGTGTGTTGAGTAAATTTTTACAACATAAAAAGGAGAATAAAGTATTAGCCCAGATTTATCAGGCAATTCGAATCGAGGTTAATCAGGAAATTGAAGTATTAAAAGAGTTTTTATTACAAACACAGGATGTAATAAGACCAGGAGGTAGATTAAGTGTTATCTCGTATCACTCGTTAGAAGATAGATTAGTAAAACGTTTCATCAGAAATGGATTATTTGAAGGTGAACCTGAAAGAGATATGTATGGAAATTTTGAAGTACCGTTTAAAAAAGTAGGAAGATTGATTACACCAGGTCAAGAAGAAATAAAAAGAAATAACAGAGCACGAAGTGCAAAATTAAGAATAGCAGAGAAACTGTAATCCCATCCTAAATCCTTCCCAATGGGAAGGTAAATATAACAGAGGGAAATAGTGAAAGAAGACAGATTAATTGGAATAACTAATAAATTCTTCCCTTTGGGAAGATGTCGCAAAGTGATAGATAGAAAATTTTAATAGTAGTTAATAAAACTCTCCCTTTGGGAGAGATGTCTGGAAGAGACAGAGTGGGATGAAGAAAAATATTTATAGAATTTTGAAAGGAACGTTTTTAGTGAGTGACGATTCTTTTAAGAATTGGAGAATGATAATCTTCATATCTGTTCTAGCAGTATTTATGATTGCAAGTTCCCATAGTGCCGATAAAAAAGTACATGAGATAGCTAAATTAAATAATGAGGTCAAAGAATTAAGATCGGCTTTTGTAGATGGTCGAAAAAAACTGATGAGTATAAAGATGGAGTCATCGGTTATACAAAAAATGAAAGAAAAGCGTTTATCTCCTTCGTTAATTCCGCCAAAAAAAATAAAAGTAAAATCACAAAACTAAAACCTGATTGGATAAAGACAAGACCATATTGAACCGTTTGTATTTTGTTTCTGGATGTATGCTTGTCTTCGCTCTTCTGGTAATATTTAAATTGGTAAGCATTCAGTTGGTTGATGGTGATAAATACCGAAATATAGCCGAGAATCGAACCGTAAAAAGAATGAACATTCCAGCCAATAGAGGTAATGTGTATTCTGTTAACGGAAATTTGTTGGCGACATCAATTCCAAAATATGATATTCGTTTAGATGCGATAACACCAAGTAAGAAAACTTTTGGCAAGTACTTAAAACCTTTATGTGATTCATTAGCCAAGTATCACGGAAAATCATCTGGACATTATCAGCAAAGCATTAGAAAAGCTAGAGCTAATAAAAATAGATATTTATTGTTGGCGAGAAATATTGGTTATTCTGATTATATACGTTTTCGCAACTTCCCAATGCTTGATCTTGGGGCTTTTAAGGGAGGACTGATTGTTGAGCAGACAACAAAAAGGGAACATCCAATGGGAGGAATAGCCCAAAGAACGATTGGTTATGAACGATTTGACGATCAAGGCAACGTTACACGGCCGGGAATTGATGGAGCTTTTGGTGAAAAATATTTAAGAGGTACAGATGGTAAAAGATTAAAGCAAAAAATAGGAAAAGGTCAGTGGAAACCCATACAAGATTTTAATCAGGTTGAACCTAAAGATGGCTATGATGTCTATACTACTATTGACGTTAATATTCAAGATATAGCCCATCATGCTTTGCTTGAGCAATTAGAGAAATACAAAGCAGACCATGGCTGTGTAGTAGTTATGGAAACAAAAACAGGTGAAGTCAAGGCTATTTCAAATTTAGG
Organism: uncultured Flavobacteriaceae bacterium; assembly: GCA_964440415.1. Lineage (GTDB taxonomy): Bacteria > Bacteroidota > Bacteroidia > Flavobacteriales > Flavobacteriaceae > Site-B1. Next base: position 2,225 of record CAYTSL010000013.1, on the reverse strand, counting down.
CAGAAATAAAAATGGCAAGTATTATGAGCGGCTTAATTATGCGGTCGGCGAGAGCCATGAATCTGGATCTACATTTAAATTAATGGCTTTTACTGTTGCTTTGGATGATAAAGTTATTGACACCAGCGATGTGGTAGATACTGAAAAAGGTGTTATTAGTTTCTATGGTAAAAAAGTTAGAGACTCCAAAGATGGAGGTTACGGAATAATTTCAGCAGCAAAAGCATTTGAAGTTTCATCCAATACTGGCGTTGTAAAATTAATAGATCAGCACTACAAGAAAAACCCTAAAAAGTTTGTAGAAGGATTATATGATATGAATTTAGATCATAAACTTAACCTACCTATTATTGGTGAGCCAACACCAATTATTCCTCATCCAAGTGATAAAAAACGATGGAGTGGTATTGCCTTACAATGGATGGCTTATGGATACGGAGTATCCTTTACGCCTTTACAAACACTGGCATTCTATAATGCTATTGCCAACGATGGAGAAATGGTGAGACCTCAATTCTTAAAGGAGGTTAAGGAATTTGATAAGGTAATTGTACCTTTTAAAAAGGAAGTCATCAATTCCCAGATCTGCTCAAAAGAAACTGTAGCTATAATGAAACAACTACTGATAAATGTTGTTGAGAAAAAACATGGCACAGGTCATAGGTTATACTCTCCAAATTTTTCTATGGCAGGAAAAACTGGGACTTGTCAAAAGGATTATAGAGACAAGGATAAACTAAATTATATCTCATCATTTGCAGGATTTTTTCCAGCTGAAAATCCAAAATATTCGTGCATAGTTGTTATTCATGAACCAGATAAAAGCGTTGGTTATTATGGGGCAGACGTTTCAGGGCCAGTATTTAAAAAAGTGGCGCAGAAGATATTTACAGATACACCTATTGTAGATGAAATTCAAAGTCTGGCATTGACTAATGAAGCAATTGAAAAAGAATTTGAAAGTTTTTACAAAACGGCCCAGACCTATTTAACTATTATGCCAAATGTCAAGGGATTACCAGCTATGGACGCTTTGGCATTGTTGGAAAATATGGGGTTGAAGGTAAAACTTTCGGGAACTGGAATTGTAAAAAAGCAATCAATTAAAAAAGGAATAAAAGTTAAAAAGAACCAAGCTGTTGTATTAGAAACCTCATGATAGAGTTAAAAGATATATTATATAAGGTAATCCTCAATTCTGTTGTGGGCAGTACTTCTGTGCCTATTAATAACATCGATTTTGATTCAAGAAAAACATCGCTTAATGATGTTTTTATCGCTATTCCAGGAACTTTAGTTGATGGTCATAAATTTATAAATACAGCAATAAAACAAGGTGCTATCGCAGTAGTATGCGAACAGCTTCCTGAAGAATTCATTAATGGCATTACATACGTTCAGGTTGAAAGTTCAAGTCAAGCATTAGCTGTAATGGCATCAAATTTTTATGGTGTACCGTCAGAAAATTTAAAACTGATTGGTATTACAGGAACTAACGGAAAAACAACCATTGCCACTTTATTATATCAGCTATTTAAAAAGGCAGGTTATAAAGTTGGACTGCTGTCAACAGTTAGAATAATGGTTGATAATATTGAGTATAAGGCTACCCATACCACTCCAGATTCCTTAACCATAAATAAGTTTTTGAAACAGATGAATGATGAAGGTGTTGAGTTTTGTTTTATGGAAGTCAGTTCTCATGGTATCCATCAAAACAGGACAGAAGGGCTCCAGTATGAAGGTGGAATTTTTACCAATTTGACTCATGATCATTTAGATTATCACAAATCCTTCGATGAATATAGAGATGTAAAGAAATCTTTTTTTGATAAACTGCCTCCAAAGGCCTTTACACTTGTAAATATTGATGACAAGAATGGTTTAGTCATGTTGCAAAACACAAAGGCAAAAAAGTATACTTATGCGTTGAAAACCTATGCGGATTATAAAGGACAAATATTAGAAAGTCAATTCGGTGGCTTACTGCTAAAATTAAACGAAAGTGAAGTGTGGACTCGATTGATAGGCAGTTTTAACGCATACAATTTAGTTGCCATTTATGGGACTGCTGAATTATTAGGTCTGGAAAAAGAAGAAATTCTCCGGTTGATAAGCGAACTAGAAAGCGTCAGTGGACGGTTCCAATATCTCGTTTCTGATGAAAAGATAACAGCAATTATAGATTATGCTCATACTCCTGATGCATTGCAAAATGTTTTGGA